>NZ_JADHZG010000001.1:1487340-1787340 GCF_027161185.1 Exiguobacterium sp. KJ 601
TATTGAACGAGTGAACGAGTACTTTTTCAAGTTTTTCCTCAACTTCTTCTTCCGTCCAATAGTAACCTTGGTTGTTTTGTACCCATTCGAAGTACGAAACCGTGACCCCACCACTTGACGCCAACACGTCCGGCACGAGGAGAATTCCACGTTCAGTCAAGATTTTCGTTGCTTCGTTCGTCGTCGGACCGTTGGCTGCCTCGACCACAATCGATGCTTTAATCGCGTCCGCATTGTCTTCTGTAATTTGATTCTCAATCGCAGCTGGGACTAAAATATCACAATCGAGCTCTAACATTTCTTTGTTCGAGATCGTGTTTTTAAATAATGTCGAAATCGTACCGAATGAATCGCGACGATCTAACAAATACGGGATATCGAGACCATTCTCATCATGGATAGCTCCGTAAGCGTCACTGACCGCAATCACTTTCGCCCCTGCATCGTACATGAATTTAGAAAGGAAACTTCCCGCGTTCCCGAATCCTTGGACGACGACCCGCGCACCTTTCAATTCGATTCCGCGACGAAGTGCCGCTTCACGAATCATGATGGCCACACCTTTTGCCGTCGCTGTCTCACGACCATGCGACCCGCCAAGAACGAGCGGTTTTCCTGTGATGAATCCAGGTGAGTTGAATTCATCGATGCGACTGTATTCATCCATCATCCATGCCATGATTTGTGAGTTTGTGAACACGTCCGGAGCCGGGATATCTTTTGTAGGTCCAACAATTTGACTGATGGCACGGACATATCCGCGACTCAAACGTTCGATTTCACGGAAACTCATCTCGCGTGGGTCACAGACGATTCCGCCTTTCCCACCACCGTAAGGCAAGTCTACGATTCCTGCTTTTAGACTCATCCATACTGATAATGCTTTGACTTCTACCTCCGTTACGCTCGGGTGGAACCGAATTCCCCCTTTAGTCGGTCCGACCGCATCATTATGTTGAGCGCGATAGCCTGTGAAGATCTTCGTTGAGCCATCGTCCATGCGAACAGGGATCCGAACGGTCAGCATGCGAAGCGGTTCTTTTAATAACTCGTACATCTCATCTGGATAGCCGAGTTTATCTAAAGCTTCGTGAATTACCTCTTGTGTCGATTCCAAGATGTTTTTTCGTTTTTGATGACCTTTTTCTTGATCCGTAATCATGAAGGTTTCCTCCCCTAAATTGTCAATTCTCCCCCAAGAATTAACCTCGTATTCGTTTAAAAGTATAGCTGATACGCGTTCAATTTGAAAGGGCTTTTCAAAAATAATGAAAGCGTTTTCTTGATGGATGGCGTAATCCAGATGTCTTACTTCGCTACGCGCTCAAGTGCGAGCTCGATAAAGCGTTCCAAAAGCTCACCGTACGAGATTCCGACTGTCTTGGCACTATCCGGAAACAGGCTAAGCGGCGTCATGCCCGGCAGAGTATTCGTCTCTAGAATGTAGGCTTTTCCCTCTTCTGAAACGAGGAAGTCAGAGCGCGAATATCCTGAACAACCGAGCGCGCGATGCGCAAGGACTGCCGCCTGTTGAACCTCCGCTGTCAGCTCGACCGAGATTTCAGCCGGACAGACATGAATCGAACCACCTTCCGTATACTTCGATTCATAGTCGTAAAATTCATTTTTTGGAATGATTTCAATGACAGGAAGAGCCTCTTCTTTCCCAAAGTTCCCGATGACGGGAACTGTCAGCTCTTTCCCTTTGATGTACTGCTCGACAAGTACCGCTGAATCACAAGCAAACGCCTTTTCAATTCCTTCACGTAACATCGTTTCGTCCATTGCAATCGTCAGACCATTCGATGATCCTTCTTGCGCTGGTTTGACGACACATGGGAACTCCATTCCCCACTCAGCGACTTTTGCATCGATTGATTCCCGTGACTCGATTAAGACGTCACGAGCGACTCGGATACCGGATGCCGCGAAGATGATTTTTGCTCTCGCTTTATCCATCGCCAGAGCAGATGCCAAGACACCTGATCCCGTATAAGGAATTCCAGCCATTTCTAATAACGATTGCACACGACCATCTTCACCATATTTCCCGTGCAACGCACTGACGACGACGTCGACATCCAATGTTAACAGCTCGTTCGCCCGTTTCGGATGAAAGTCAATGGCCGTGACCTCATGACCACGTTCCGTCAACGCTTCTATCATCCCTTGCCCGCTCGTGAGAGATACCTCTCGTTCTCCTGACACTCCACCATATAAAACAGCGACTTTCATTCCAATCTCTCCTTCAACTAGCTACTGAAAATTCAAGTCTAATCATAACACGGACACCCTAAAAACAATAGGAACAGAAAAGTAAAAAAGCCGTACTCATGCGAATGCATCGTACAGCTCTTTCACGGCTTGTTCAGTTTGAATCGTCTTTCCGTATTCCATCATGACGTACGGACTGACCGTAGTCGTCTTGCCGTACTCGGACAAAATGGCCGCGAGTCGTTCTTCTACCTGCGAAGGAAGAACCTCAACGAAGTGAAGGTAGTAATGACCGTTGTAATGATAAAGCGTGCCACCCTGCTCGGTTTCATGTATATGCGGGAAAAGACGAATCGAAGCGTTGATCACATCTTCAATGTCCTCGAACTGATAAATCAAATGATGGATTACATCAATCGTTAATCGAATCTCGACCTGCTCGACATCGAGCTCAGCAATCGCTTCACCTTTTTGAACATCGATGACGAGTCCATCGCGAGGGAACATTGTCACATTCAAATCAACCGCTCCTTGCGGTGAAAATCCGTACTCACTTTCTGCTGTTTCAAGTAGTTCTTTCCACAGTTGTTGACCGTTTTCCCCTACGATCGTATCGATGGCGATTCCACGTAACGATAGCTCATTCGCAGTCACATATACACGAAGATGTTCTTTTGTTTGTTTTTCAAATCTCAATCGAAAACCTCCAGTGAATAGTCAATCCTAATAATAAGCTACTCCCGTTTTCATCCCGTGTCAAATAGTTGATAACCATTTTGTCCACTCTTCAGGAGCGTCGCCAAGAAATGACCCATTGAATCGCTCTCTCTCCAAGCTGACTGCATATCCACCTGCACCGATTTTTAATTCAGCATGCTCGTTTTGAATATAATCCATCGCCTCTAACAAGTTCGGAATATGCTCAGTCAGCGTACATGCGAAGATGAGACAAGAAGTGTCGATATCATGTAACGCTTTACTCAAATCTTCTTTCGGGAAACCCGCTCCCAAAAAGATGACATCGTATCCATGTTGTCGCAAATAGAGCGTGACAAACAATAATCCGATCTCATGCATCTCCCCGGGTGCACAGACACACGTGATACGTGGCAGGAACGGGTTCATCGGCATTTGAAGGGACAGCGTCGAAAGCCGTGCTCGTAAAAATGCCGTGGCGAAATGCTCGTGGGCAATCGTAATCGAGCCATTCTCCCATCGTGAACCGATTTCCATGAGCAGTGGCCCAATCACATCCTTCGTCACTTTTTCAAAACTGAACGTATTAAACGCACGATTGATCAAATCATGAGCTGTCCGTTCATCAAATGAGAGCAACGCATGGAGCAGCCCGTCTTTCAATTCTTCATCGTATAGTTTGGCCATTGTCGGTTCTGGTTCAGGCGCTTGATGAAGTTGTTGAATGGCTTGTGAGACAGAAAGCCCTTCTTTCTGCTTGTTCACGACCCATTTGATTTTTTCAACATCCTGATCTGAATACAGGCGGTGACCGGAATCCGTTCGGCTCGGCACGATAAACTGATAGCGACGTTCCCAAGCGCGAATCGTCGTCGGATTGACGCCTGTCAAGGTCGCCACGGTCTTGATGGAGTATTTCGGCATCTCCGCCCTCCTCTCTTACTCGTTCTTATGATATAAGTATATCCTCAACGCAAGAGGTTTACCCCTTTTATTGTGCAATCGAGAATTTTTTAAGAATAAAAAAAGATGCGAACTCTGTTCGCACCTCGTTTAAAATATGGCGTGTCGCCCGATATATATGAAAATGAGAATAATCGCTAGCATGGCGAAGGTTAATGTCATCGCCAACGGGCGCTTCATCCAGTTATCATTTAACTTCCTCTTCCGTTCGCCCTCTTGCCTCTCAGCTCGAGACGGCAACGTGTCCGCCAATTGCTCGCGTAAAGAATCCGCCTGATTCCGATGTCGCAACGTATGCCCTCCTTTACCTTTTTTATCATTTTACTATGATATTATTCAAAGGAAAAGATTTGCGTCAACCGAATTTTCCATTCTGTCACATTTTTTCGAACGATTTGCGGTGTATCCGGGAACGGAATCGGCCCACAAACATCACAGCATTCTTCTTGGTCGACCGTTTGTTCGGAGAAATAACGAAGCAAGTAATCGCGTCGGCATGTCCGGATGAGGGCATAATCCATCATCTGCCCGAGTTGACGATACCGATCTCGCTTTCTTTCTTTTACCCAATCGAGGGCTTCTTGAAGCGAACGTTCTGTCAACAATTGCTTCAGCAGGAGAAACTTCGGGTCTTCTTCGTTCATCCGTAACAACCTTGGTAGTTGCGCGAGCGACGTCCCGTTCTCACGTTCAAAATAGGCTAGTCGCATGTCCTCGTCTTTCGGGTACTGTCCGTCGATTAAAAATTGCTGGATGCGTTCGTCGCCATCAGCATATAGAAGGACCGCGAATGCGGGTTGTCCGTCACGCCCCGCTCGTCCGATTTCCTGCATGTATGCCTCAACTGTTGCCGGCAACTGAAAATGAACGACAGAACGGACGTTGTCTTTGTTCACACCCATCCCGAACGCACTCGTGCATACCATGACCGACACTTCGTCCCGTAAAAACTGGGACTGCACGAGTCGCCTGTCTTCCGTAGACATGCCTCCATGGTAAAACAATGCATCCTCTAGCTCAAAGGCTAACGCCTCTGCCTCGCGACGGGTCGCCGTGTAAACGACTGCAGGTTTGGGAATCACTTGAATCAACTCTTTCAATCGCTCAAGTTTCTTCTCCTTTTCCAACCGTTCAACCAACAATCGGATTTCCGGACGATTGGCAGAGTGGACGAATTGTTCAGGTGAGAACAGTGCCAGCTTTTCAATGATGTCCTGTTTCACGCCTTCTGGCGCCGTCGCCGTGACCGCCATACACTGGGGGCTCCCAATCTGTTTTCGCAACTCACCTAAACGCGCATACTCAGGACGGAACTCATGCCCCCATTGTGAGATACAGTGCGCCTCGTCAATGACGAGCATTTGAATTTTCACATTCGCCAGAGCACGCGTCACATAAGGAACGGCCAATTGTTCGGGTGAAAGATATAAAAAACGGTAACGTTTCAAATGGTTGATGATGTCCTGCTTCTCTTCAGCCGATTCCATCGACGTCAAACGAGCGACACCACGCTCTCCCCGTTCTCGTATATGAAGCATCTGGTCCTCAATGAGTGAGAGTAACGGCGAAACAATCACCGTGAGCCCTTGATTTTTAATATAAGAAGGGAGTTGGAACGTCAGCGATTTCCCCGCCCCCGTCGGCATGACGGCCAATACATCCTGCCCTTCGATCACGGCATGTATGATGTCGTGTTGCCCAGGACGAAACGATTCATACCCGAACACTCGTTTTAATGTCGCTTCATACAAAACTCTCACCTCGTTTCAGTCTGGCGAAGACGAGTCGAATTTGAAAATAACTGACACGCCCCATTTTCTCAAATATCGGTTTGAGCGCCCAGCTATCCGGATGCCGCAACTCTTCAATCGTGACCACATCCTCCATCGGTACAAATTGTTCGAGCGGGAAGACTTCTAAATACATCGCCATCTCGACGACATGGTCTTCAATCGTACTCGTACGTAAACGCCGTTTCGCTTGAACCTGTTGGAACGTGTACCCCTTTAAGAACAATTCATATGACTCACGTGCTGAATAAGTCATCCGGTCCGTCGATAAGCCGTACGTAAACCCCCGTAGTTTGGCATCATCCGGCAAGACCATCAACAGTTCGTTCCATCCGGCCAAAAAATACAAACGAGCCGTTTCGGCATCAACATGAAGCAGGCTGGCGATTTGTTCATATGTCAAACCCGTCTCAAACGCTCCTGTGAATCGATAGACGACGGCAGTCGCATACGGGTCCCCGATTTGTTCAAGTGCTTGTTCAATCTCTTGATGAAACGTTCGCATGAGCGCTTTCCAATCCCGATCAAGATGTAACAACTGCTTGACCCATTGCTCTGCTGGACGATCGGCTTGTACAGGATAAAATGTACGGGCGTGTTCTTTTGACATGAACGTCTGCACGAACAAACTCAAGCGTTTCCATGTGGTCGCGTTATAATCACGGCGTTCCCCGCCCAACCGCTTGAATAGTTGCTCAACCGATTCAGGTGAAGCTAGTAGTTCTCCCGCCTCTGTCAATCTAAATCGTTTACGATCGAGCCATCCTCGTTTTTCAAGTTGTTTTAGCACAGACTCGTATGAATAAGCCGTCTGCGGAAACTGTCCAAAAAGAGGCTCCAACTCGTAAAAAAATGCGTCCTGTAGCGTTGTGGCCGAACGCTTTCCATTCAGGACATGGTAGAGACTTCGCTCACTCCGTTCTCCATTTAATCGTTTAATGGCCAGCAGTAGAACTCCATCCGCTAAATGAACCAAATCGTCACTTCCTTAAAAAAATCATTATCCTACCAAAAAGACGCTCGTTTCCTCATTGAAATAATTGGGTATGTAGACTACAATTACTCATAGTCAGTAGAATGATTTCTAAGAGAAACGAACCGTTTGGAGGGTTATTATCATGGCAAAATTTACAATCGTCGATAAAGATACATGTATCGCATGCGGAGCTTGCGGCGCGGCAGCACCAGATATTTACGATTATGATGATGAAGGTCTTGCGTTCAACTTAATGGATGACAACACAGGTACTGTTGAAATCCCAGATGAGTTATACGAAGACATGATGGATGCATTCGAGGGTTGTCCGACAGACTCGATCAAAGTAGCGGACGAGTCGTTCGACGGGGACGCTTTAAAATTCGAATAATCGTGAAAGACATATCGGTCCTTTGACTGATATGTCTTTTTTATGGTTCTCGCATGTAACCTAGTCTAATCATGACATCTCTAGGCAAGTATATCAAAAAAGGTTGTTTGGCTTAAGCACCAAACAACCTGGATGAAATGGACATATGTCCTATCTCGAATTAACGTTTCCCTTTAATATAAGGAATACCGACCGACTTCGGCGCATCCGCACGACCAACGAGTCCAGCGAGAGCAAGAATCGTGAGCGCGTATGGCGCAATCAAGAGCAAGAGCTGCGGCACGTTGTTGATGACCGGCAAGTTGCTTCCGATAATCGAAAGGGCTTGAGCGAATCCAAAGAACAATCCGGCACCAAGCGCACCGAGCGGATTCCATTTACCGAAAATCATTGCGGCAATCGCCAAGAATCCTTGACCAACGATTGTCGTTCCACTGAAGTTCGTCGTGACCGTTACAGCATAAACCGCTCCGGCAAGACCACCAAACGCACCAGAGAGCATGACGCCCATGAAGCGCATTTTCGTGACGTTGATTCCCATCGTATCAGCGGCCATCGGATGTTCCCCTACCGAACGAAGACGAAGTCCAAACGGTGTCTTGAAGATGACGAACCAGACGACGAACGCCAAGGCGATTGCAACGAACGACGTGTACTGAACGTTAATAAAGAACATCTTTAACACGGGAATATCTGATAAAAAGGGTACATTCTCTTTTGCGATCCGGTACTCGATAAAGTCCGTCTGTCCTTTGTTGTAAAGAACACGCACGACGAAGATGGCGAGACCGATGGCGAGCATGTTGATGGCAACCCCGAGAACCGTCTGGTCCGCACGCCAAAGGATGGCAGGAACGGCCAAGAAAAGGGAGAACAAAGCTCCGACTACCATAGCGACAAGTAAGGCAATCCATGGGCTAGAGGCGCCAACACCTAAATCAGTCAAGGTGAGCGTCGTGATGATTCCTGTCGCGGCACCGATGACCATGATTCCTTCAAGGGCGATGTTGACGACACCAGAACGTTCACTGAAAATTCCACCAAGTGCTGCGATAATGAGTGGAGTCGCATAGGCAAGCGCAACCGGTACGACGATATAAAGGACTTCTAAGAAGTTCATTTTTTCTCCACTCCTTTCTTACGATTTCCTTTAAGTTTCTCAACGACATAGTTGATCGCATATCCAGACGCTACAAAGATGACGATGGCTGCGATGATGACTTTGACAAGCTCTGACGGTACGTTCGCACCAAGTTGCATCGCCAATCCGCCGATGTTCAACCCTGCGAAGAGAATCGCTGCTAAAATGACTCCAATCGCGGTGTTCGCACCAAGAAGGGCAACGGCGATCCCGTCAAATCCGACACCGGTGAACGATGCCGAGAGGGTCATACTACCGAATGTTCCAAGACCCTCCATCGCACCTGCGAGACCAGCGAACATACCGGAGATGACGAACGACAGGACGATGTTACGGTTGACGCTCATCCCTGCGTACTGTGATGCATGTTTGTTGAATCCAACGGCACGTAACTCATAACCGAGTGTCGTACGTTGAAGGATGTAGTAGTACACGATTGCTGCAAGCACAGCGACAAGCACACCCCAGTGAAGACGTGAATATGTCGTCAACTCTTGGAGCCATGGCGAAGCAAGTGACGCTGAATCGTTGATTGACTCCGTACGCTCGTTCGTTACGCCGATGACGTTACGTAAAATCGCGTTTGTCGTGTATAAGGCAATATAGTTCATCATGATAGACGTAATGACTTCATGAACATAAAACTTCGCTTTCAAGAACCCAGGAACGAACGCCCAAATTGCTGCTGCAACCATTGCCGCTAGAAGTGCGAGCGGTAAATGGATAAACATCGGCAAGTCGAAGTTAATTCCTACATAGACGGCTGCGACCCACCCAATTAACACTTGTCCTTCTACCCCGATGTTGAATAGCCCTGTACGGAAGGCGAACGCAACCGCAAGACCTGAGAAAATAAGTGGGGCTGCAGCACGCAATGTTTCACCGACGGCATACGGACTACCGAACATGCCTTCAAATAACGAGATAAACCCTTGAATCGGGTCGTATCCACCAATCAACATGACGATAGCACCGACGAGTAGTCCTAAAATGATGGATAGGAATGGAATGAGAAGTTGGTTTAAACTTAATTTTTTCATTCTGTTTCGTCCCCTCTCTTACCGCCGGCCATCAAGAAGCCTAGCTCTTGCTCCGTCGTCTCTTTCGGATCACGAATCCCTACAATTTTTCCTTCGTAGAGAACAGCGATACGGTCGGATACGTGTAAAATCTCATCAAGTTCAAACGAGATGAGTAAGACGGCGCGTCCTTTTTCACGTTCTTTAATAAGCTGCTCGTGAATAAATTCAATCGCACCTACGTCGAGACCACGAGTCGGTTGAGCGGCGATGAGTAAATCTGGTGAGCGATCGACTTCACGTGCAATGATTGCTTTCTGTTGGTTCCCTCCCGAGAGAGCACGCGCTGGAACATCAATTGATGGAGTTCGGACGTCAAACTTCTCAATCAACGCCTTCGCCTTCTCAGCCACAGCTTTATAGTTCATGAGACCTCGTTTCGAGAACGGTTCTTTATAGTACGTTTGAAGTACCATGTTGTCACGAATCGAGTAGTCAAGAACAAGTCCGTGTTTATGACGATCTTGCGGGATGTGTCCGATCCCTGCCTCGGTCATCTTACGCGGCGTGTGTCCTGTGACATCTTTTCCGTTGAGCAACACTTTACCAGACTCCGGCTTTTTCAAACCTGAAATGGCTTCAATCAACTCCGTCTGACCATTCCCGTCAATCCCGGCAATTCCAAGTACTTCTCCAGCACGAATCTGTAAATCCAATCCTTCAACGACTTTCAAACCGCGACCATCTTTGACGACGAGGTTTTGAACGTCCAGAACGACTTGTTGTGGATCGGCTTTCGAATATTCTGCATCAAAGTTTACTTCGCGACCAACCATCATTTCAGCTAAACTGTCTTCATTTACCGTCTCGTCGACCTCGACCGTTCCAATGTAGCGTCCACGACGAATGACAGTACAGCGGTCCGCAACTTGCATGATTTCCTTCAGCTTGTGCGTAATCAAGATGATCGACTTACCTTCAGCAATCAGACGTTTCATAATTTGGATAAGTTCTTGAATCTCTTGTGGTGTCAACACTGCCGTCGGTTCATCAAAAATCAGAATATCTGCTCCACGATAGAGCGTCTTCAAGATTTCAACACGTTGTTGCATGCCGACTGAAATATCTTCAATCTTCGCATCCGGATCAATTCTAAGTCCGTATTGCTCCGAAATCTCCATGACCTTCTTCCGAGCAGTGGCGCGATCGATTGTGATGCCACTCTTTGGCTCAAGACCAAGAATGATATTTTCAGTGACCGTGAATTTTTCAACCAACATAAAGTGTTGATGGACCATTCCGATCCCAAGTTCGTTGGCGATGTTCGGATTTTCAATATTCACTTTCTTTCCGTGTACGCGAATCTCTCCGCCTTCAGGCTGATAGAGACCAAACAACACGTTCATGAGCGTCGATTTCCCGGCCCCGTTTTCTCCTAAAAGTGCATGGATTTCTCCTTTACGCAATTGGAGCGTGATATTGTCGTTCGCAACGAACGTACCGAACTCTTTTCGAATATTTAGCATTTCAATTACATATTCCAAGGAAGTTCACCCCTAACTTTAAGTAAAGGGAGACCACATGGGTCCCCCCTCAACTCAAACAAATTATTTTACGTTTTTCATGAACTCTTCGAACTCAGCGTCAGTTGCTGGTGCAACAACATCACCATCGATGATTTGTTGACGATACTCATCAACTTTAGTGAGCACGTCTGCAGCAACGTTTTCTTCAGAAGTTGGTGCGATTCCTACACCTTCATCTTTAAGTGAGAATTCAACCACTTCACCAGCTGGGAACTTACCGTCCATTGCCATTTTCGACACTTCGAGTGTCGCTGTATCTACACGTTTAACCATTGACGTAAGAGTAACGTTCTCTGGAAGACCTTCTTCGTACTGGTCACGGTCAACCCCGATGACCCAAACTTCTTCACCGTTTTTCTTACGGTTTTTCGCTTCAGTGAATACACCTACACCTGTACCACCAGCTGCATGATAGATGATATCAGATCCTGATCCATACATACCTGACGCAATTGCAGTTCCTTTTTCAGCTGAGTTGAAGTCTTCAGCATATTTTACGTCGATTGTCGCATCAGGGTTTACAGCCATGACACCAGCTTTAAATCCATTTTCAAACTTCTTGATCAAGTCTGATTCTACTCCACCGATGAAACCAACTTTATCAGTCGTCGTTGTAAGACCAGCTACTACACCTACGAGGAATGAACCTTCTTGTTCCTTAAACGTGATTGAAGCAACGTTCGGTGCATCTACAACCGAGTCAACGATTGCAAAGTTGTTATCAGGGAATTGTTTTGCAACTTTTCCGATATCCTCTGCCATCAAGAAACCGATTCCGTAGATCAAATCAAATTGATCACGTGCCAATTGTTGCAAGTTAGGCTGATAGTCTGCTTGTTTTGCTGATTGAAGATATTTGTATCCTTCGTTTTCAGTTAAGCTATTTTCTTCACCAAACTTTTTCAAACCTTCCCAAGCTGATTGGTTGAATGACTTGTCATCAACACCACCAGTATCCGTGACCATTGCAACTTTGAAGTCGCTACCTTCTCCGCCTTCACCGTTTGAAGATGAGCCTTCGTTGTCATCTCCACCGCATGCTGCGAGTACTGTAGAGAGTGTGAGTCCTGCTGCTAAAGCTGAGAGAATCGTTTTCTTTTTGTTCATCATCGTCGTGTTTCCCCTTTCGGTTCATAACAATTTTTGTTGTCATGTTATCAGTAGTCTTTACACCGGTATAAGAAAGCGCTTTCACGCTATTCCCCAAAAATAACTCTTCCGTCCAGAAACTGCTCGTTTAAACTCGTTTACGTACGACATGGAAGTCGAATCGATCAGCACGGAAAAAGTTGGCCGAATCGAGTAATGGTAAATCACTCTCATCATAATGCAATTGTTTTAAAGCGAGTAACGGTTGGTCCGTCTGAAGTTGTGACGAGATTTCAGCGCTGACACTCGGTTCGATGTGCGTGATCGCATAAGCGACTCGACGTCCTACCTCTTTTTCGAGAGAATCAAACAAAGATTTCCCTTCAGTCAATGCCTCAGGATTCGAGACGAGATGGGCCGGCACTTTATCGACACAATACACAACCGGTGTGTCGTCCGCATATCGAATTCGTACAATTCGATAAATCGGTGAGTTCGGCTCAATCTTGAGACGCTCGGCTTCTCTCTCTGTTGCCAACACTTTCTCGGCCACCAATACTTTCGTTCCCGGTGTCATCTTCGCTCGTGTGATCATGTCAGTGACACTGAACAATTCCTCAATTCCTGACGTGAATGGCGGTTTAGAACTGATAAATGTTCCTACCCCATGCTTTCGCACGACAAATTTCTCATCTTCGAGAATCCGGAGCGCTTCGCGAAGTGTCGCTCGACTGACTCCAAGTTGCTTCGAAAGTTCAAATTCTGAAGGTAACTTCTCCCCTTCACGATAGACACCAGCGTCGATATCTTGCTTAATTTTCTCAATCACTCGAAGATAGAGCAATCGATGATCGAGCTTAATCGACATTGGCCTCACCACCTTTAATTTACTTACCAGTGCTCAGACATCTGACGTATGAATGTCCTTGCCAATATTAAGTATAGGGATTCGAGAATTAGAACGCAATAGTTTTTGTTCGGAATCAGGGAAATATTTTTTCGGAATATGCCGAACCGTACCTTTGAGTCCAATTTACTCATTTTCATCCCCATTGAAAAACTTTTGTAAAATGTAAACGTTATTAAAAAATGTAAGCGTTTCAGTAGTTTTTAAAAGTATGTACCAATTAAGTATATAGGACATATGTGCTATATTACATTTATATTATAGCGAACATCTAAGGATAGAGCGAATATTTCTATATCGTATAAATAGCATTAAAAAACGAACGATTATATATACTGATATATAATCGTTCGTTTTTTATTATTATTCTGTTTGTTCTTGAATGAGTACTTTCCTCGGTTTCGAACCTTCTGATGGACCGACATACCCCGCTTCCTCAAGTGAGTCAATCAAACGGGCGGCACGATTATACCCGATTCGGAATCTGCGTTGAATCATCGAAGTTGATGCCGTTTCTTGTGTCATGACGAATTGCACGACTTCTCCGAACAATGAATCATCCGAATCAATCGTCGTCACTTCTTCTTCTTTTGGCATCATCGCTTCCACATATTGCGCACGTTGTTGCGCGATAACATGATTGACGACCGTCTCGACTTCTTGATCGGAGACGAATGCACCTTGTACACGGACCGGCTTGTTCATTCCGTTTGCAAGCATCAACATGTCACCGCGTCCAAGCAACTTTTCCGCCCCGCCACCATCAAGGATGGTCCTTGAATCGGTTTGAGAAGAGACGGCAAAGGCGATGCGGGACGGAATGTTCGCCTTGATGACTCCTGTGATGACGTCGACAGATGGGCGCTGTGTCGCGAGGACCATATGAATACCCGCAGCCCGTGCCATTTGTGCAAGTCGCATGATGGCATCTTCGACGTCATTTGATGCCACCATCATCAAGTCCGCCAATTCATCGACGATTACGACGATGAACGGTAAACGTTTCGCATCCTCGTCATCCGACTGATCGACGAGTTCATTGTAACCTTCGATATTGCGAACTCCATATCGACTAAACAGTTCATACCGTCGTTCCATTTCTGCGACGACCTGCTTCAGTGCCTGGGCGGCTTTTTTCGGATCCGTGACGACCGGTGTCAACAGGTGTGGCACTCCGTTATAGACGTTCAACTCGACCATCTTCGGATCAATCATCATAAGTCGGACCTCATCCGGACGAGAACGCATCAAGAGTGACACAATCATGCCGTTGATACAGACAGATTTACCTGACCCTGTCGAACCTGCAACAAGCAAATGCGGCATTTTATTGAGAGAGATCCCAACCGTCTCGCCACTGATACTCCGACCGAGTGCGACGAGCAACTTCGAGTCATCTTGTTTCACCGGCTCCGCTTCCAGTACTTCACGTAAGCATACCGGTGCGACCTCCTGGTTCGGCACTTCAATACCAATAGCGGCTTTACCCGGAATCGGAGCTTCAATCCGAATATCTTTTGCAGCGAGCGCCAATGCCAAATCATCACTTAATGAGGTGATGCGACTGACTTTCACACCGATATCCGGTTGTAGTTCATATTTTGTGACGGTTGGACCAAGGTGAATCTTTAACACTTTGACACCGACCCCGAATGACTTAAGCGTCTTTACAAGTTTGGATGCATTTTCTTTCAATCGTGCATTCTCACCAGACAAATCCGTAATGACGGGCTCTTTCAAATTCGAGAATGGCGGAAGCTCGTATGTATCCGAGACATCTTGGGCCGCAGTCATCATCATCTCCTCGGTCGTGATTGTGGAATCGACTTCCGAAGAATCCGTTCGAAGTTGATCTTCCGTCTCTCTTTTTTCTGCTACGACTTTCTCACTAAATCCGACGATTGGAATGTCTTGCATCGTGACCACGTCTGACTCTACTTCCGGGTCCGATTGCGCTTCCGTTAATTTTGAACGAGGTGAGGTCTTGCGCGTTCGTTTCGCCTCTTGCTGCTTCTCCACTTTCGGTCTGGCTCGCCATTCGTTTCTGACTGCTGTGACGGATTCCTGCATGCGATGAAAGAGTGTCCCCCAAATAGTCGGGGCATAAAACGAGACACCGACGAGGAAGCAGACGATCCCTAAAAAGACAATCCCGAAGTCTGAGAATAAATATTGGTTCAAGTTATAGAAAGTGGCATTGATGCCGCCCCTTGCCTCTCCCCAAAGTAAGTCCCCGAATAGTAAGAATGAGGCGAGCATTGCGAATAATCCCGCTCGTCGCATCGGTTTCATCGGAGTGAGAACAATCCATAACCACACAGCCATCATCAAGTAAGTGAGCGCACCCCATCCTCCAAAAAGATAGACGGATAAATCAGATAACTGTTTACCGATCCACCCTAAATCAAAAAAGGCAAATACGAATGCGACGATGGCGAGGACAAAGAAGCCCCACCCATATGTACGTGGCGCAGTCGGTTGTTTTTTACGGTTTCTCGTATTTCGCGTCGCTGGGCGCTTTCGCTTTACGGGAGTCTTTCTTGTTTTTTGAGCCACATCAGTTCCTCCTAAAAAAAGAAGGCAAAAGTCAGATGACTTTTGCCTCACTCTCATTCCATTAAATCTCCATGATGATCGGCAAGATCATCGGACGACGTTTCGTCTGCTCGAATAAGAAGACGCTAAGTCGCTCGCGGATATTTGATTTCAATTCGGTCCAATCACTGCCAGCCTGCAGACTCTTTTCAATCTGTTTCGTGACAATACGGTTTGCCTCTGAAATCATTTCCTCCGATTCGCGCATATATACGAAACCACGTGAGATGAGTTCAGGTCCTGAAATCAATTTCTTCTGTTTCCGATTCAACGTGACCACGCAGAGGACAACTCCATCTTGTGACAACAAACGACGGTCCCGTAAGACGATGTTTCCAACGTCCCCGACGCCGATTCCGTCAATCAATACGTTTCCTGCAGGAACTTTTCGGCTCATGCGGGCTTTTCGACCCGTGAACTCGACGACATCACCTTTTTCAACGATGAAGATGTTGTTCGGTTTGACGCCCACTTGTTCAGCGAGTTTCGAGTGTGCCATCTGCATCCGGTATTCCCCGTGAATCGGTAAGAAGTACTTCGGTTTAACGAGGTTGAGCATCAGCTTCAATTCTTCTGCCGATCCGTGTCCAGATACGTGCACTTTACGTTGGTTGTAAATGACGTTCGCACCCGAACGGAACAACAAGTCAATCGTTTTAGAAACAGACTTCTCATTCCCTGGAATCGGTGTCGCCGCGATGACGACCGTGTCATTCAATCGAATGTTGACTTGCTTGTGGGCATTACGAGCCATACGAGTCAATGCCGCCATCGGCTCTCCTTGCGAACCTGTCGTTAAAATGACGACCTTGTTATCCGGTAGACGGTTTACTTGCGACAACTCGACGAGTGTCTTCGCCTTGAAACGTAAGTAGTTTAGTTTCTGTGCAACTTCGACGATGTTGACCATGCTACGACCAACGACCGCAACTTTACGATCATTCGCTTCCGCTGCTGCGAATACTTGTTGCAAGCGATGGACGTTCGAGGCGAATGATGCCACGATAACCCGACCTTCCGCTTGATAAATGACATCGTTCAATTCAGCTCCGACGATTGACTCTGAACCGGTTTGCCCCGGTCGCTCGGCGTTCGTCGAGTCGGAAAGAAGTGCAAGTACACCACGTTGTCCGATTGCCGCTAACTTATTGAAGTCGGATTGTTTACCATCGACAGGCGTGTAATCAAACTTGAAATCTCCGGTATGGACGATCGCACCTTGAGACGTTTGAATACAGACGCCGACACAGTCGGGAATCGAGTGATTGACGCGGAAAAACGTGATGAAATGATCAGCGATAGTCAATTTCGTTTTGGCATCAATCATGCGAAGGTCGACTTCTTTCAACAAACCGGCCTCTTTTAATTTCAATTCAATCAACCCGAGGGTCAATTTCGTCCCGTATACTGGGACGTGCTTCAAGTCGCGTAGGACGTAGCTGAGTCCACCGATATGGTCTTCGTGACCATGGGTGATGAAAATCGCCCGTACACGATCTTTATTTTCTTTTAAATATGTGATGTCTGGGATGACGATATCAATCCCGAGCATCTCATCGCCTGGAAACATTAGACCGGCATCGATGACGAAGATGTCGTCGTCTAGTTCCACGACGTACATGTTCTTCCCGATTTCGCCTACGCCTCCAAGCGCAAAGACGCTAATATTCTCTGTCTTCTTTTTTGACACTAACAAAAACCTCCTAAATGATTCATATTCTGTTTCGTCCCCTTATCGCTACTGAATATTGTAGCGGAAAACGGCTTCATTGCCAACATTTCCGTCTAATCTAATAGAGGTTTTAGTGCATCAGCAAGCGGTGCCGTCTCTTTTTCGTCAGGTCGTTTCCCTGCAACAAGTTGACGAATCGACAAGCCGAAGTCCATTTGGAGGTGAGGATAGTCCGGGAATGAGTTCCAGTCTCCGCCCCATTCAAAGCCGAGCGCCTTTCCTAACTCCCCTAGTTCTTGCCAGTCAGGAATGTCATTCCGATTACGATCCGTATTCAGGTCATAGTCGGTCTTATTGTTATGGATGATAACGAAATCGACAGCAAGACCGTAGTTATGATAGCTCTGACCCGCTTTCGCATTGGTCACCACTTGCCCGGGTTCAGACCGTCCTTGCGCATACAGTGCATTCTGTTCCTTGGCAGAACGGTATCCAGAAGTGAGGCGTACTTCAAGGTCTAGACAAGAATGGGCTAATCGAATGAACGATTCTCCCCGATTTGCGACTAACGGATGCAACCGGTCAAAATCAATCTTCGACCTTGTCAAGATCGCATCCTCTTTCTCCACGTCCCGCACACACATATCCGCTTCAAACGTCGGTTCATCTACCCAAGGCACCGGTTCAGGTTGCATATAAAAGTAAGCGAGCGTAATGCCAATCAGAAAGGCGATCATTGCAAGAGATAACACGCCTGTCCACCTCATCTTCTTAACCGTTTACGCAGTCCTTTTAAGAGTGGCAATCCTTTTTCGAGTGCCATATACAAAGGACGATTCAAGACGAGGTCGAATTCCCCGACCTTTTCAATCATGTCGCTTCCCCATCCCGATTTGAATGCGTATAGACCAGCATATTCATCATCCGGGTCCGTACTTCCTGATACCCCGCCGAAGTCGTATCGCTCGGCGCCACTCGCTTTGGCCGCCTGCATCATCGTCCATTGCATCAAGTGGTTCGGCATAAATTCACGGAATTCATTTGACGAGGCTCCGTATAAGTAATAAGAGCGCCGTCCTGCGAGTGTCAACAGACCACCTGATAAGACGAGCCCGTTCGGATAGGTCTGATCAAGTTCGACCAGCTCAGGGAGGGCTTGCTCCGCTTTTTGAATTTGTGCCTCCGTCTGTTCCTTGCGGTTCAAAAGGCTGTTACGTTTCTTTTCAATCGTTTCTTTCTCAAGGCCCCGTTCAATCTTCGCCAACTCTTTCTTCGCTTTTTCTAGCGTCGCCTGTTGCTGTTCGAGTGCGATTTTCGGTTCGAGCGTTGTCAAGAAGAGACGGGCGTCGTTCGGTTGCAGACAATCGTATAGGTTCTCAAAATAATCGAGCCCTCGCGTAGCGAATCCGTCACGTTCCCCTGTCACTTTCATCAAATCGGCGAACGTTTTGAGTCCGTCACGACCGACCTCTTTGCAGACGATTCCTTTTTTCTCCGCGAGACGGACGTTATAGCGGAATTTATGATGGAATTTCGCAAAAATATCTTTTTCGCTCGGGCGCAAATCCGTTTCCATTGTAAAACGAGGTTGGGCGTAGTCAAATCCACCGCCATATCCCTTATGTTTAAACCCGATGGCAGCCATTTCGGTCAATAGTCCTGGCAATTCATCGCGGTCGATGTTTGGATCGATTTTTACGACGATGGCCTTATGTGCCGTCGCGACACGTGTCGCTTCTTTCACGAGCGCCTGTAGCGATGCCAAGTCGTCGTAGTCCACGACAAACCCGCGTGGGGCATAGCACAGTGTATATGGTAATTTCGGGACACGTTTGAATAAAAGTAAAGCGACACCGGACGTCACGCCGTCTCGCGCGACCGCGACACGTTCTGAAGTCCAACCATTTTGGCGCTTCACATCTCCCCAACTCGATAGTTGCAACAAATCCCCACGGTCGTGTGTTTTGACGAAGTCGTCATGCTCTTTTTCTGTCAACGTAATTGGTTGTACTGCCATAAATCATGCTTCCTCCGTATTCAAAATGGTCGCTCGAACAATCGCCTCTTCATCGAGCGGCAATTTTTCATTTCCGATAATTTGATACTTCTCGTGCCCTTTTCCTGCTAGCACGATGATGTTGTCCGGTTTCGCTAAACGGGCCGCATAACGGACCGCTTCTTCTCGATCCCCAATTTCAACAAAGTTGTCATGGGTCATCCCGGCCGCAATCCCTTTTGTAATGGACTCATACGCTTCGAATCGTGGATCATCTGTCGTGATGATGACGGTACCGGCATAGGACGAAGCCATCTCGCCCATTGCCGGACGTTTTGTGACGTCACGGTTTCCACCTGTCCCAATCAAAAAGATAATCTTTTCTTTTGGTACGCCGACGAGCGACTTCAGACACTGTTCGATGCCATCCGGTGTATGAGCATAGTCCGCATATACGTTGTAACCTGGGACGTCTAAACGTTGCATCCGTCCCTTGGCCGGATGAATCATCTCAAGTGCTTTTGCAATTCGCTCAAGCGAGTAACCGGCAGCGAGAAGACAACCCGTCGCCAACAATAGATTGTACACGTTGAAACGACCTATGAACTGGACCGTTACCGGAAGTTTTGCGCCTTGGTAATTCAATGTAAAGCTGGTCTGAGACAACGTCTGTTCAATGTCCGTTGCCATCAAGTCTGCTTGCGCATCAATCCCATATGTTATTACTTTCGCACCGGTCATCGTCTCATAAAGAGGCGTTTGTGCATCGTCCGCGTTCAAGACGGCTACTTTTCCACGTGAGGCCATTTGACCGAGTTGAGCGAACAATAACCCTTTTGCACGTGCATAGTTTTCAAACGTGCCATGAAAATCTAGGTGATCGTGTGTCAAGTTCGTGAAGCCCACGATGTCAAAATCAGTTCCGATGACACGTCCGAGCTCAAGACCGTGTGAGGACACTTCCATCATCACGTCCGTCACGCCCTCATCACGCATTTGTGCCAATAACTGTTGAAGTTCTGAACTTTGAGGCGTCGTATTTTTACTTGGAACGATTTTATCGTTGATGCGTACTTCAACGGTCCCAATCAAACCGGTCGAATGACCGAGGACATCGAGGACGTCTCGTAAAATCGTCGTCGTCGTCGTTTTCCCATTCGTTCCCGTGATCCCGAACAGTCGCATCTGTTCAGATGGATACGCATAAAAGGCCGAAGCCAACAACCCGATTGAACGCGAGCTGTCACGCACAATCAAGTTTGGCACTGACAGGTCGAGCGGTCGTTCGCTAACGACTGCCACCGCGCCTCGCGCTACCGCTTGTGCCGCATATTCATGCCCATCGACCGTATAGCCTTTGATGGCGACAAACAGCGTTCCCGGCACAACTTCTCGCGAGTCCGTCGTCACATGTGTCACGACGATGCCTTCTAGATTTGGTTGATTAATTAGTTGTATCGTCTTCACTAAATCCGTTAAGTTCAAGTCTTTCCCTTCTTTCACCTGTATCCTATCCAAACTAAAGAATACCTCTTAATCAGTGTAGAGAACTTACAATTCGGTTTCAAGTCACGCTTCGTTTGGGAGGACATATGACTTCGCCGGGCGATGGCTCAACACCTCACGAATCAATGCATTGACCTCATCGCGTTCAATCCGTTCTACTTTCTCAATCACTTGTTCAATCGGCTCGACTTCATCGAGAAGTAGCAAGTTCCGTCCGTTCCGGTTCATGCGGGCACTCGAACTTTCATTCCCGAGGGCGATCGATCCTTTCAATTGTCGCTTGCCTTTGTCTACTTCCTCAGCAGTCAAACCTTCTGCGACAAGTCGCTTCATCTCTCTCTCAAGGATGACTTCGACTTGTTCTAACGTATCCGGTGACGTACCGACATAAATGGTAAACGTACCGTGATCGGAAAACGTCGTGTAGTAAGAGTAAATGGAATAAGCTAACCCTTCTTCTTCACGGATGGACTGGAATAAACGCGAAGACATCGTCGCGCCGATTGCGTTGTTCATCAATGCCAAATGAGGCAAACGGTCATCCGTCGCGGGAATCGCTTCGTAGTTCCAGCAGAGGTGGGCTTGCTCCGTTTCTTTTTGTTTCGACAATGTGTCATGGAACAGTTCCGGTTGATTGATTTCTTTCGACGATTCCCTAGAAGGGATGTGAGCAAACCTACGTTTTACCGCCTCAATCAATTCTTCAGAAACATGACCTGCAATCGAGACGACAATTTGCTCGGCCGTATACTGTTCCTGTAAGTATTCGACGAGCTGGTCACGTGTCAATCGATTGACACTCTCCTCCGTCCCTAAAATAGGTTGAGCGAGGATATCGTCACGATACGCCGCAATGGCCAATAGTTCATGAACGAGATCTTCCGGCGTGTCCTCATACATTTTAATCTCTTCTACAACGACACGCTTTTCTTTTTCCAACTCCTGTGCATCGAGCACCGACTCAAACAGCATATCTGTCAGTACGTCGAGTGCCATGATCGCGTGTTCATCGAGCGTCTTCACATAAAAGCATGTATGGTCTTTCGAGGTGAATGCGTTGACGCTTCCACCGAGCTCATCGAAAAAGGAAGCAATCTCTTTTGCGCTTTTTGATGCGGTGCCCTTGAACAGCATATGTTCAATCAAATGGCTGATGCCGATGTTCTCAAAAGTTTCTGTACGTGTTCCGGCTTTAATGAATACCCCGGTTGAGGTGCTGAGTGAACCATCGATTGGTTCGATGATGATTCGAACACCGTTCTCTAGTGTCATCCATTCCATATTCTCACTCCTATGAAAAAGGCCATCGCACCAAGACGATGGCCAGAATAATTAATTTGTCGAGCGCGGTGGACGACGGTCCCCGTCACGACGTGGCGGACGGCTTTCGCGAGGTGGACGGCTTTCACGTGCTGCCTTCCGTTTCGCTTCGTATGCCTCACGCTCTTCAGGAGACAATCCTTCTAAGATGAGCGCTTTTCGTGATGCGTTGACACGACCTTTGTCATCGATTTCAGTGACTTTGACTTGAATCGAATCGCCAAGCTTCACAACATCCTCGACGTTTGCGACACGCTCAAGGCTGAATTCGGATACGTGTACGAGTGCATCTTTCCCTTTGAATAACTCGACGAATGCGCCGAATTTCTCGATGCGACGTACGGTAGCATCGTATACTTCACCGACGACGACTTCACGGACAATGTCACCGATCATAGACATGGCAAGATCGATTCCTTCTTGGTCCGTCGAGGCGATGAAGACCGTACCATCTTGTTCGATGTCGATCTTGACGCCCGTTTGGTCGATGATGCTGTTGATCATCTTCCCACCTGGTCCGATGACGTCGCGGATTTTATCCGGATTGATTGTCATCGTCACAATCTTCGGTGCGTATTTCGACAATTGTGTACGTGGTGTATCCAACGTCTCAAGCATGTGGTCAAGAATGTGCAAACGACCTACACGTGCCTGTTCAAGCGCTTCTTCTAGAATTTCACGCGTGATTCCGGCAATCTTGATATCCATTTGAAGGGCAGTGATCCCGTCTTTCGTTCCAGCTACTTTGAAGTCCATATCCCCAAGGTGGTCTTCAAGTCCTTGAATATCTGTCAAGACCGTGTAATGCTCACCTTCCATGATAAGACCCATGGCAATCCCAGCGACTGGCGCTTTAATTGGCACACCTGCATCCATCAATGCGAGTGTCGACCCACAAATCGAAGCTTGTGAACTTGATCCGTTTGATTCGAGTACTTCTGAAACGAGACGAATCGTATACGGGAAGTCTGCTTCTTTCGGAATAATTGGAAGAAGTGCACGTTCACCGAGTGCCCCGTGACCGATTTCACGACGACCTGGTGCACGGACCGGACGAGCTTCACCGACTGAGAACGGCGGGAAGTTATAGTGGTGCATGAAGCGTTTGTTCTCTTCTAGACCGATTCCGTCGATGATTTGCGCATCACCGATGACACCGAGAGTCGCGACCGACATGACCTGTGTTTGACCACGTGTGAAGAGACCGACACCGTGTGCGCGTGGGAGTAATCCGACTTCTGACGCGAGCGGACGAATCACGTCTGGACGACGTCCGTCTGGGCGGACTTTTTCGACCGTGATCAAACGACGGACTTCATCTTTGACGAACTTGTTCAAAATCCCTGAAACTTCACCGAGTTTCGATGGCTCGTCAGCAAGACGTTCTTCATACATCGCAACATATTTCGCAATCACTTCGTTGATGGCTTCGTCACGAGCATGTTTCTCTTCCACTTGAACCGCTTCTACGATTTCAGGACGAGCTGCTTCGAGTTCAGCAGTAAGCGCCTCATCGTATTTCGAGACCGTGTATTCGAATTTAGGTTTTCCGACGGCTTCTACGATTTCTTGTTGGAATGCGATCAAACGCTTGATTTCTTCATGTCCAAACAAGATCGACTCGAGCATGATGTCCTCAGGCACTTCGTTCGCACCTGCTTCAACCATGTTGATGGCTGTCGATGTCCCTGCAACTTGAAGTTCAAGGTCCGTTTTCTCCAACTGAGCCGTCGTCGGGTTGATGACGAATTCACCGTCTACACGTCCGACTGTCACGCCAGCGATTGGACCGTCAAACGGTACATCTGAAATCGAGAGTGCGATCGATGTTCCTAGCATACCCGCCATTTCAGCCGAGCAATCCGGGTCGTTTGACATGACGTAAATCATGACTTGAATGTCATGACGGAATCCGTCTGGGAAGAGCGGACGAATCGGGCGGTCGATGAGACGTGATGTCAAAATCGCGTTTTCACCCGGGCGACCTTCACGGCGAAGGAAACCACCTGGGATTTTACCGACCGAGTAAAGTTTCTCCTCATAGTTGACCGTCAATGGGAAGAAGTCTAAATCCTTTGGTGCTTTTGAAGCCGTCACTGTCGCAAGGACAACCGTATCTCCATAACGCACGAGTGCCGAGCCGTTTGCTTGCTTCGCAAGTTGGCCGACCTCTACAGACAGTGGGCGTCCGCCCCACTCTGTAGAGAATACTTGTTTCGTACCTAACATGTACATTCTCCTCTCAAACCTTATCTAGTTTATTATGTAACTCATTCCAACGAATGTCTAATCATTTTCCTTAAAAAAGAAGAAACGGACTAGGACGTTGTCCCAGCCCGTTAAACAGTCTCAATCGATTAACGACGGAGACCGAGGCGTTGAATCAATTCACGGTAACGTGTAACGTCCTTGTTACGAAGGTACGTAAGCAAGTTACGACGACGTCCAACCATTTTCAAGAGACCGCGACGTGAGTGGTGGTCTTTCTTGTGTGTACGAAGGTGGTCGTTCAATGTGTTGATTTGTTCAGTCAACACAGCCACTTGTACTTCCGGTGAACCTGTGTCACCTTGTTTTGTCGCGAATTCCGCGATAATTTCGTTTTTACGTTCTTTTGAGAGTGCCATTGCCTCTCCACCTCCATTTAATGAAAAATTGCCGCGTTGCCGAGCCGACGTTGGTGAATCGACCAGCCAAGCGAAGCGGTGTACTTTGCGTACTTGACAAGGATAGCGTACCCGCTCTTGAAAGTCAAGATAGGATTGAACGAGCTGCCACCTCATCTTCTTTTAGTTGAGCGACCAATGCATCCAACCCATCGAACGCGCGTTCATTCCGAATATATTGGATCCACTCGATTTCGATGACTTGTCCATATAAATCCTCGGAGAAGTCGAAGAGATGGCTC
The DNA here is from genome assembly GCF_027161185.1 of Exiguobacterium sp. KJ 601. Lineage (GTDB taxonomy): Bacteria > Bacillota > Bacilli > Exiguobacteriales > Exiguobacteriaceae > Exiguobacterium > Exiguobacterium profundum. The sequence continues at coordinate 1,512,110 of NZ_JADHZG010000001.1, forward strand.
TCAACAGAGACCGATCCCGTCTCATAAAACGTCGGACGACGTCCAACATTCGTCATCGCGTGGAACATCCGTCCGTCCGGTAGCGTGACTCGAGTCGCGTATACGCCCAATCGTGGCATGACGTACGAAGCGTCCATCAACACGTTCGCAGTCGGGAAACCGATTGTACGCCCTCTCGCATCACCGTGAATGACTTCGCCACAGATCACGTATGGCGTACCGAGGAGTTCATGTGCGGCATCGACCTGTCCCTCTGCCAAGAGTTTACGGATGCGGGTAGATGACACTTTTTCCCCATCCATCGTCTGCTCTGTGACGACAGACGTCGTGAATTGGTCACGCGCATGGTACGGAAGTGTCTCCATCGTCCCTTCTCCAAACTTTCCATAAGAATAATCAAAACCAGCAGTCACGTGCACGGCTCCGGCACCGATCAAATAATCATCGACAAACTGTTGCGGGGACAAATTGGCCAATTCTTTTGTGAATGTCAAGACGAGGCAACGCTCTACCCCGAGCGCTTCGATGCGCTTCAGTTTCCGGGACAGCGGTGTAATATAGCGGACCGCATCCGGTTTATTGGAGAGTACTTGTTTCGGATGAGGATCGAACGTGACGACCGTCACCGGCAGGTTGTGCTCCGCTGCCACACGCTTGGCGTGATGGATTACAGCTTGATGCCCTTTATGAACACCGTCGAAGAAACCGAGTACCATAATGGACGGATACACGTCGGGTGTTTCTGGATAAGTGAGATGTCTTGTTTCCATACTGTCAAATTCCCCCTTAGTCGATAGCCAACATGACCTCGACTGTAGCGTCTGTCGTTCCTTCTTGTCTTCGATATAAAGCAAGAGGGATTCCTTCTTCATTATAGACAGTAAATAACTCAAATTCGAGCGAAACGCCGTTCAGTTTCCCGCCGTTGCGAATATAGCGTTCCCGATTCTTTGGAATGGTGATCATTGGCCAGCGTTTGATCACATCTTCGAGAGGAATGACATACGCCATTCGCTCCTCGACCGTTTCAAGTGTTTGAAGCGTTCCGAGTGTTACCGCGGTCGCTTCATCAAACGTTCCTGAGCTCGTCCGTCTGAGTTCGCTCATATGGGCAGGGTAACCGAGTTTCTCCCCAATCTGAACGGCGAGCGTTCGAATATACGTCCCTTTCCCACAGTCGATTTCCATTCGGAATCGACAGACGTCCGCTTCGAATATCAATTCACTCGTCCGCTCCAGACGATGAATCTCGACCGTCCGCCGAGGTCGTTCGACGGTCTGCCCTTTCCGAGCATACTCGTACAACTTCTTCCCATTTACTTTGACCGCCGAGTAGTACGGCGGGATTTGTTCAATCCTCCCTGTCAATTGGCGCATCGCCTCGTCAATCTGGGTTGCATCCAAATCGTTCGGTGTGACTGACTTCTGCGCGACGACCTCGCCATGCGCGTCCTCGGTCATCGTGGCGGTACCAATCGTCACCTCGGCCACGTAACGCTTCCCTTCATCTGTGATAAAACGCGATAACTTTGTGGCGCGCCCTAAACAGATGGGCAATACGCCTGTCACTTCCGGGTCAAGCGTACCTGTGTGACCGACCTTTTTCGTCTGGAACAATTTTCGTAATTTAAATACGCAGTCATGACTCGTCATGCCAGCATCTTTATCGAGTACGAGCACTCCGTTCGGTTCCAATTTCATCCCTCCATATAAAAAAGGGAGAACGACGTCTCCCCTTTCAAATTATTAATCTTTGTTCAAATCACGAATCAACGAATCGATATGGCTACCATATGCGACTGAAGAATCATATTCAAACGAGATCTCTGGTGTTTTACGAAGACGGATGCGATTCCCGATTTCGCGACGGATAAACCCTTTCGCCTTATCGAGACCAGCTTGCGTTTCTGCTTTCACATCTTCCTCATCACCAAGCACCGTATAATAGACTGTTGCTTGCTGTAAGTCACCTGTCACATCTACGCTCGTAATCGTAGCGTTTTTTGTACGCGGGTCACTGACTTCCCGTAACAAGACATCTGTTATTTCTTTACGCATTTGCTCGGCAACACGTTGGGCACGAATTTTCATACGTGATCCCTCCTCACATTATTTACGTTCGACTTCTTTCATGACGAACGCTTCAATGACATCGTCTACTTTGATGTCATCAAATTTCTCTACTTTAATCCCACACTCATAACCAGTCGCAACTTCTTTCACGTCATCTTTGAAACGACGAAGCGTATCGAGTTTACCTTCGTAAATCACGATTCCGTTACGAATGACACGGACACCGGCGTCACGTGTGATTTTACCTTCTGTCACATAACAACCTGCAATCGCACCGACTTTCGAAACTTTGAAGACGTCACGGACTTCGACTTGACCTGTGATTTCTTCCACGAACTCTGGGTCAAGCATCCCTTTCATCGCGCTCTCGATTTCTTCGATTGCGTTGTAGATGATGCGGTGGAGACGCATTTCAACGTTCTCTTGTTCCGCCATCGAACGTGCGTTTCCATCAGGACGGACGTTGAATCCGATGATGACAGCATTCGCAGCTGAAGCGAGGATGACATCACCTTCCGTGATTGCACCGACACCTTGGTGAACGATGTTAACTTTGACGCCTTCGACATCAATCTTGCGGAGTGAACCAGCCAATGCTTCGGCTGACCCTTGAACGTCTGCTTTGATGATGACGTTCAAGTCTTTCACTTCACCTTCTTGAATGCGGCTGAACAAATCATCAAGACTTACTTTCGCCGACTCACGACGCTGTGACTCAAGGTAACGTTGGTAACGTTTTTCCCCGATTGCACGTGCTTTCTTCTCATCTTCGAAGACGATGAACTGGTCACCCGCTTGTGGAACGTCGTTCAAACCAGTGATTTCAATCGGTGTAGATGGTCCGACTTGTTTCACACGGCGACCGATATCGTTGACCATCGCACGGACACGACCGAACGTGCTACCGACGACGATTGAGTCTCCGATTCGAAGTGTACCGTGTTGAACGAGAAGTGTCGCGACCGGTCCACGTCCTTTATCGAGTTTCGCCTCGATGACTGAACCACGAGCTGGCATGTCTGGTGTCGATTTATATTCTTCGACTTCAGAAACGAGGAGAATCATCTCGAGCAATTCATCGATTCCTTCGCCTTTGATGGCAGAAATCGGAACGAAGATTGTTTCGCCGCCCCACTCTTCAGGGATGAGACCGAACTCTGTCAACTCTTGTTTGACGCGGTCAGGGTTTGCCCCTTCTTTGTCCATTTTGTTGACTGCCACGATGATTGGAACATTCGCTGCCTTTGCGTGCGAGATTGCTTCCTCTGTTTGTGGCATGACGCCATCGTCAGCCGCAACGACGATGATCGCGATATCTGTCACTTCGGCACCGCGGGCGCGCATCGTTGTGAAGGCTGCGTGACCTGGTGTATCGAGGAATGTGATTTTCTTATCGTTGACTTCAACTTGGTAAGCACCGATGTGCTGCGTGATTCCGCCCGCTTCTCCTGCGACGACTTTCGTGTTACGAATCGAGTCAAGAAGTGTCGTTTTCCCGTGGTCGACGTGACCCATGATGGTAACGACAGCTGGACGTTCTTCAAGGTCATATTGTGAGAAGTCGATCTCAACTGTTTCAAAGTCTGTCTCATCGACAACAACTTCTTTTTCAACCTCAAAGCCGAATTCCGCAGCGAGTAATTCAACCGTTTCATCATCAAGCGTTTGGTTGATGGTTGCCATGACACCGAGACCCATCAACTTCATGATGATTTCGTTTGGCTTTTTGTTCATTTTTGAAGCAAGGTCAGACACGCTGAGTACATCGTCATACTTGATGACGTTGCCCATCTCTGCCTCTTGCGCGAGACGTGCTGCTTTACGCTGACTTGTCTTCGAGTTTGGATCGGCTTCTTGTGGCACAGCCGCTTTTACCGGCTTGCCTTTGCCTTTCCCTTTTCCACGTTTTTTATTGCGTGGGTCGTTGTTTCGGTTGTCGTTACGATTTTGTCCACCGCGATTGTTTTGACCGCCACGGTTCTGTTGTCCCGCTTGTGGACGTGGCGATTGTGCTTCTTTTTTCTCTTGCTTCGGCTCATTCGATGTTGACGTCGCTTTCGCTTCCGCTTGTTTTTCAGCACGATATTTTTCAGGATTGAACACACGATCCAATTGTTTTACCGTTTCCTCATCGAGGACGGCCATATGGTTTTTCACCGGTTTGTTCAATTTTTCTAATTGAGTAATGACTTGTTTACTCGTTACATTCTGTTCTTTTGCAAATTCATAGACGCGTTTTCCCAAAGCATCCACCTCCGTTAATAGTTAAGAGAGAAGTTGCTTAAGCTTGTTCGCAAATCCGGATTCTGTCACCGATACGACGACACGCATGTCTTTACCGAGTGCGGCCCCGATTGTATAGCGATCGCTCACTTCAATCAATGGCACTTGATAAGACGCACATTTGTCAGTGACTCGTTTTTTCGTCGAGGCACCTGCATCTCCGGCTAGAATGACGAGCTTGGCACGACCCGCTCGTACATCCTTTAATACAAACTCTTCTCCCATCGTTACTTTCCTCGCTCGAGCAGCAAGGCCTAACAATGATTCCCACTGGCTCATGATTCGCCACCTGCGACAGCTTTCAACTGTTCATACAAGTCGTCGCTCGTCTTTACTTTCAAGTGATGGTCGAGCGTCCGTTTTTTCTCTGCTTGACGGACGACTTCGATATCTTTTGATAAGTATGCGCCACGACCGTTCACTTTACCGGTCTGATCGATGACCACGTCACCTTCAGGCGTCCGAACGACACGAATCAATTCTTTTTTCGGGAGCATTTCTTGTGTGACCACACACTTACGCAAAGGAAGTTTCTTTTGCTTCATGGTCATTCCTCTTCTTTCACCGCAGTCGTTTCAACTGTAGCATCTGATAAGTCTTGTTCTACTTCATTTTGAACAATTTCTGGTTCTGATTCAACTTTTTCAGCGAACGTATCGAACAAATCAAGTGCTTCGGCATCCGTTTCACTCTTGATATCGATTTTCCATCCTGTCAATTTCGCAGCGAGACGGGCGTTTTGACCACGTTTCCCGATCGCGAGTGACAATTGATAGTCCGGTACGACGACTGTCGTCGATTTTGCTGGCTCGTTGACATATACCGCAACGACCTGAGCCGGGCTGAGTGCGTTACGAACGAACTCTTTCGGGTCTTCAGACCAACGGACGATATCAATTTTCTCGCCGTTCAATTCGTCGACAATCGTTTGAACACGTTGTCCTTTCGGTCCGACACAAGCGCCGACTGGGTCGACGATATCCGAATGTACAGCGATTTTCGAACGGTCACCCGCTTCGCGTGATACTGACATCACGTCCACTGTTCCGTTTGAAATCTCTGGAACTTCGAGTTCGAACAAACGGCGCAAAAGTCCCGGATGCGTACGCGAAACTTGAATCGCTGCACCTGAACCTTTCGTCGTTGAATCTACTTTTGTCACGTATACTTTGATGCGATCATGAATTTGGTATGACTCGTTCGGCATCTGTTCATTCGGTGTCAATACAGCTTCAATGTTGTTTTCGAGACCGATATAAAGGTTGCGTGGGTCAAAACGCTCCACGATCCCTGTCATGATTTCATCTTCTTTGTCAGCGAAGTGGTTGTAGATGCGTTCGCGTTCCGCTTCACGCATCTTCTGTGTGACGACTTGTTTTGCCGTCATCGCCGCGACACGTCCGAAATCACTCGGTGTGACTTCTTCTTTATGGAAATCGCCGAGCTCATAGTTCGGATCGATTTCATGTGCTTCTTCGAGTGAGAGCTGTTGGTCCGGTTGCGTGAGGCGCTCTACGACTTCTAACAAAGCGTAGACACGGATATCCCCCGTCACCTGATCAAACTCGACTTTCACGTGCTCGTTCGGGTTCGCCACGTTGCGGCGATACGCAGAAATGAGCGCTTGTTCGAGTGCATCGATAATGATATTTTTGTCGATTCCTTTTTCTTTGGCAATCTGATCGATTGTAGTGAGTAATTGTGGACCCATCTTCTTCCCTCTCCTTAACTAAACGTGACCGCTAAGCGGGCTTGTGCAATTTTGTCAACCGGTAGCGATACCGCTTTTTTTCTTGTCTTGATGCGTGTCTCGATCACGACCGTTTCCCCATCATATGCCGTCAAAATTCCTTCAAACTCTTTGGCACCATCGATCGGAGCGAACGTTTTCATGTAGACATTTTTGCCTACCGCACGTTCAAAATCGCTCGGCTTTTTCAGCGGACGCTCCGCACCAGGACTCGAGACATCAAGATAATAAGCCTGTTCAATCGGATCGGTTTCGTTTAGTTTTTCCGAGAGCTGTTCATTGATATTGACGCAATCGTCCAAATCGACGCCCCCCGGCTTATCGATATAGACGCGCAAGAACCAGTCTGGACCTTCCTTAACAAATTCCACATCGACCAATTCCATGTTTTCTCGTTCTACGATCGGCAACGCAATCGATTCAACGACTTCTGTTATTTTGGACACTCTCATCCCTCCTTCTGGCTTTTACATACAAGAAAGGAGTAGGGTTCCCTACTCCTTTCCGTCGTAGTATCCAACTTTGTTCGATACTAATATATCATATTTTCCCGATAAATCGCAACTTACACCCCAAAATCGAAGAATGAGAGTTGGTTCTCATCAGGCAGACCTTCGAGACATTTCATCGTATCGAGTGTCTCGATGACCGTTTTCGAAAGTTTCGCACGTTTCCGCAAATCTTCTTTCGAAAGGAACTGTCCTTCTTCCCTTGCTTCGACAATCGCTTTTGCCGCATTCGTTCCCAGTCCATCGACCGCGTTGAAAGGTGGAATCAGCGTATTGTCTTCAATCAAGAACTCTGTCGCACTCGACCGATACAAGTCGATGTTTTGGAACTTCATTCCCCGCTCGAGCATTTCGAGCGCAAGTTCGAGGACCGTGTGTAGCCCTTTATCCTTCGCTGTCGCATCGAACCCTTTTTCTCGAATATCCGACATCGCCTTACGAACGGCCTGGGGACCTTTGATCATCGCGGATAAGTCAAAATCTCCCGCTCGAACGGTAAAGTACGTCGCATAGTACAGAATCGGATGATGTACTTTAAAGTATGCAATCCGGACCGCCATTAACACGTAGGCAGTCGCGTGTGCTTTCGGGAACATGTACTTGATTTTCTTACAAGACGAGATATACCATTCCGGCACGTCATTCTCTCGCATCTCGGACTCCATCTCTTCCGTAAGCCCTTTCCCTTTCCGGACGGATTCCATGATTTTAAAGGCGAATGACGGTTCGAGGCCCGCGTAAATCAGATAGACCATGATGTCATCTCGACAACCAATCACATCCTTCAGTTCGCACGTCCCGTTATAAATCAATTCGTTCGCGTTCCCGAGCCAGACGTCTGTTCCGTGGGATAGACCGGAAATTTGAACGAGCTCCGAGAACGTCGACGGTTTTGTCTCTTCAAGCATCTGACGAACGAATTTCGTCCCGAATTCTGGAATCCCGAGCGTCCCGGTTTTCGATTCAATCTGTTCTGGTGTCACCCCAAGCACTTCTGGTGAAGAAAAAATCTTCATGACTGTCGGGTCATCTGTCGGAATCGTCTTTGGATCGATACCAGACAAATCCTGTAACATCCGGATGACGGTCGGGTCATCATGCCCGAGAATATCAAGTTTCAATAAGTTGTCATGGATGGAGTGGAAGTCGAAGTGAGTCGTCTTCCATTCAGACGAATTGTCATCCGCCGGATATTGAATCGGGGAGATATCCGCGATGTCCATATAGTCCGGTACGACGATGATACCCCCTGGATGTTGCCCCGTCGTCCTTTTTACACCGGTGACCCCAGAAACGAGACGGTCGACTTCGGCGTTCCGGTAAATCTTATCGTTCTCGGTCGCATAGCCTTTCACGTATCCATAAGCCGTTTTGTCGGCAATCGTTCCGATTGTCCCGGCACGATAGACGTATTCTTCTCCGAACAGTACTTTTGTATAGGCGTGGGCATGCGGTTGATATTCACCTGAGAAGTTCAAGTCGATATCCGGTACTTTGTCCCCTTTGAAACCAAGGAATGTCTCGAACGGAATATCATGACCGTCTTTTTTGTACCACGTGCCGCACTCCGGACACTCCTTGTCTGGCAAGTCATACCCCGAACCGACCGATCCGTCATTAAAGAAATGTGAGTGCTGACAGTTCGGACAGACGTAGTGAGGCGGTAGCGGGTTGACTTCGGTGATTTCCGTCATCGTTGCGACGAGACTCGACCCGACCGACCCCCGCGAACCGACCAGATATCCATCATCGAGTGATTTTTTAACGAGTTTATGCGAAATCAAATAAATGACGGCGAACCCGTGACCGATAATCGATTTGAGCTCTTTCTCAAGACGCGCCTCCACGATTTCAGGCAACTCGTCTCCATAGATGGAGCGAGCCATGTCGTAGCTCATATTCCGAACCTCATCATCTGCCCCTTCAATTTTAGGTGTGTACAAATCATCTGGGATGATTTGAATCGACTCAATCTGATCGGCGATTGCATTCGGATTCGTGATGACGATTTCACGCGCTAAATCGTCACCTAAAAACTTGAACTCTTCCATCATTTCTTTTGTCGTCCGGAAGTGCGCATGTGGTAATTCCTTACGCGTATTGATGAAGTTTGCCCCACCTTGTGTACGAATCAAGATTTCGCGATAAGACCGGTCGGACCGATCTAAATAGTGCACATTCCCTGTCGCACAAACCGGTAACTCGGCCTTCTCGGCGACACGAATGATGCGCTTAATGATTTCGCGGAGTTCTAATTCATTCGTCACGATCTCTTTATCAATCAAATGGTGGTAGAGTGCCGGCGGATGAATCTCGATAAAGTCATAAAATGACATCATCTTCTCGAGTTCATCATCCGACTTGTTCAAGGCGGCGTCAAAAATCTCCCCGTTATCACAAGCCGAACCAATCAATAATCCTTCTCGCCGTTTCACAAGCTCGGAACGTGGCATGCGTGCCATCCGATACAAGTAATCGATGTGAGATAAGGAGATGAGCTCGTATAAATGACGAAGTCCTGGCTTTTTGTTTTTCGCGTAGATGGTCGCATGGAACGGACGAATCTTCGATACATCACTGCCGACTTTCGCGTTCAACGAGCGATGTGTCGTCATTTCGAACATCTGCTTAGCGAGATCGAGTAACTTCATGAGCAAATACGCCGTTGCTTCCGCATCGTAAATGGCACGGTGATGTTGTGTCAGTTCGATATCGAATCGCTTCGCGAGTGTATTGAGTCGATGATTCTTCAACGTCGGCATCAACGTTCGAGCAAGTTCGAGGGTGTCGATGACCGGGTAATCGTCCGGTTCATGCCCACCACTACGGAGTGTCGCCTCGAGGAAGCCCATGTCGAATGACGCGTTATGGGCAACGAGAATGCTGTCGCCACACCACTCGACGAACTGTTTCGTGATTACTTCCGGGTCCGGTTGACCTTGGACCATGTCATCCGTGATCCCTGTCAATTCAATCGTGGTCGCTGACAAGGCATGTTTCGGGTCTGCGAACGCCTCAAACCGGTCAATGATTTCCCCGTCCTTGATTTTAACCCCGGCAAGTTCGATGATTTTATTGTAGACGGCAGAAAGTCCCGTCGTCTCGACGTCGAAGACGACGTATGTCGCATCATCCAATGCCACATCGGTCGCATGATAAGCGACAGGGACACCATCATTGACGATGTTCGCCTCGACTCCGTATAACACTTTGATATCATTTTTCTTCCCGGCATAATAGGCTTCCGGGAACGCCTGAACTCCAGCATGGTCGGTAATGGCAATGGCACGGTGTCCCCATTTTGCGGCACGAGCGACGAGCGACGAGACATTTGTGACGGCATCCATTTGGCTCATCTGTGTATGCGCGTGAAGTTCGACGCGTTTCTCACCTTCCCATTCGTCACGTGGTGGTTCTACTTTCACTTCTTGAAGTTGAGATGCCATCATACATAGTTCGCGCATGAACGAATCATCTTCGACCCGACCGGCCGTTTGAATCCACATCCCTTTTTTGACGGCACTAAGCATACGGTCGTCATCGTCATCGCGTGCAAATACCTTCACAATCAATGAGTCTGTGTAATCCGTCATCTTGAACGTGAATAGTTTCTTACCACTCTTCAACTCTTTGCGCTCTGCTGAGAAGACGAGTCCACGAATCGCGACACGTCTTTCTTCCTCGATAATCGTCTTGATTGGGACAATCTCATCTTTAATGAGCGCACCCATCCGGATTTCTGTAATCGGTTCGTCGTTCGTTTCTGTTGCCTTGGCGAATTGGGCAGCCAGTGCCATTTTCGCTTGTTCGATATCTTCTTGAACGACCTGTTCGCGAAGGGCTTGATTTGCCTCAGCGTCTTCCGAAAATTGAGCCTGACACGGTTTTTTTGTGAACCCATAGGCACTATAGAGCGCCTGTACTTCTTGACAGAGCTCTTTGTCCACATAACTCGCCTCAGGTGCGGAACGCACCGGAATCATAAGTTTGTTCTGCTCGAATCGTGGCGAAACGGAGCCGAAATAACTGCGCATCGCGCCAGATACTTGGCTCAACTCGCTGACGATTCGTGGCCAATAGTCGATATAGTCTTGCTCGCTCCCACCCGCTACTGTCGAGAACCGAGCGTACACCTCATCCGCAAACGTTGCATAACGGCTTTCTAGTCGACTCATGAACAATTGATGCACGTCGTATGGCAATACTGCTGGAAATGAAAAATAGAACGTCCACGTCCGTCGCTTCTTATTGACGACGAGTCGTGAGAGTTCGGCCTGATCAAACAGGTCCGTCTCGGTCGTGATCCCAAGGTCACTTAATAATAATTGCATCTTTTGATTTGCTTCCACGGGTCCGTCTTTCCCCCTTTATGCCAATTCGACAAATGAAGGTGACCGCTTCCGCTGTCACCTTCATCCATTAATGAACTTCGCTAAATTTTGAAGCGATGACTTCTTTCAATTCACCGATTGATGTTTCAATCACTTCACCTGTTACACGTACTTTCACTTCAACGATGCCTTCGCCAGCTTTTTTCCCGACGTTCACGCGAATCGGGAGTCCGATCAAATCTGCATCGGCAAACTTGACGCCCGCACGTTCTTTCCGGTCGTCGAACAAGATATCGTATGTTTGACCGAGCTCTTCATAAAGACGGTTCGCCAACTCGACTTGCGTCTCATCTTTTGCGTTGATTGCAATCAAATGAAGATCGAACGGCGCTACGTTACGTGGCCAAATGATTCCACGGTCGTCGTGATGTTGTTCGACAATGGCTGAAAGTGTGCGTGACACCCCAATGCCGTAGCAACCCATGATGAGTGGTTCGGCACGCCCCTCTTCGTTGAGGAATGTCGCACCCATCGCTTCTGAATATCGTGTTCCGAGTTTAAATACTTGTCCCACTTCAATCCCACGAGCAAAACGAACCGGACCGGACTCATCCGGTGCCAAATCGCCTTCGACAACGAAACGTAAATCGTGGTATGTCATCTCGGCAAGGTCGCGCGCAGCATTTACACCCGTGTAGTGTGTGTTCGCCTCGTTAGCACCACAGACAGCATCCACTAAGTATTTGACCGCATAGTCGGCAACGACTTTGACTGGAGCGTTAATCGGTCCGAGTGTACCTGGTGCACAGTTGAACAACTCAACGATTTTCGCTTCTTCTTCGAGTTGAATGTCGAGTCCACCGAGTGCGTTCTTCACTTTGACTTCATTCGCTTCGTGGTCGCCACGAACGATTGCCATGACGGTTTCGCCATCCACGTTAAACAAGACAGATTTGATTGTCGTCTTCGGATCCACATTCAAGAATGCCGCCACGTCCTCAATCGTACGATTTTCTTCCGTGTTCACTTTTTCGAGAGGACGAACGTCAGCTTGTTGCATCTCATAACGGTCGAGCGTTTCGGCCATCTCGATATTCGCCGCATAGTTCGATGTGTCCGTGTAGACAATTGTATCTTCACCAATATCCGCAAGCGCTTGGAATTCATGCGTGTCTTTCCCGCCGATTGCCCCAGAGTCTGCGACGACCGGACGATACTTCAGTCCTGTACGGTCGAAGATACGTGAGTAGGCATTATACATGTTGGTATATTCTTCATCTAAGTCTTCTTGTGTCGCGTGGAATGAATAGGCGTCTTTCATCAAGAATTCGCGTCCGCGCAGCAATCCAAAACGTGGTCGACGCTCATCACGATACTTCGTTTGAATCTGGTACAAGTTCATCGGAAGTTTTTTATACGAGTTGAGCTCGTCTCGGACGATCGATGTAATCAATTCTTCGTGTGTCGCACCGAGTGCGAAGCGACGGTCATGACGGTCCGTCAAGCGCATCAACTCAGGACCGTAAATACCCCATCGTCCTGTCTCTTCCCAAAGTTCTGCCGGTTGGATGGCAGGCATCAATAGCTCTTGAGCTCCGGCACGATTCATCTCTTCACGGATGATCGTTTGGATGTTGTGTAACACTTTATGTCCGAGTGGAAGATAAGAATAAATTCCTGCCGCATTTTGACGGATGAATCCTCCACGGACGAGGAGTTGATGGCTGACTGCTTCCGCGTCAGCCGGCACTTCTCTCAATGTAGGCATGAGCAATCTAGATTGTTTCATACAGTTCAACGTTTCCCTTCTCTACAAACAGCTTATTTAAAGAATGATTGAATGTCGTTCCAAGTGACAATCAACATTAAAATCATCAAGAGTGCGAATCCGATAAAGTGGACGAATCCTTCCTTTTTCGGATCGATTGGACGTCCGCGTACCGCTTCGAACAAGAGGAAAATCAAACGTCCTCCGTCTAACGCTGGCAATGGGAGCAAGTTGAAGATGGCAAGGTTGACGGAGAGAAGCGCTGTCCAATTCAACAGCATGATCAAACCGCTCGCCGCTACTTCATCTGTCATCCGTACAATCCCGACCGGACCTGCTAGTTGATCGACACCGACTTGTCCTGTCACCAAATCACCGACCGCAGAGAAGATCAGCGTCGACATCGTCCATGTCGTTTCCGCCCCCGTCGTCACGGCTTTGACCGGTGATCGTTCGAGCGCGTTCGTGACACCAAGAATCCCGACCGTCTCTCCGTTTTGTTCGACTGCTTGTGGTGTAAGGGTGACAGTTGCTTCCTCTCCATCACGGACATACGTGACTTCCGTAGGGGTGTCCGCGCGGTCTTCTAAAGCAGATCGCAAGTCGAGCCAATCGGTAATCGGCTCGCCTTCAATCGAGACGATTTCATCCCCACTCATCAAACCAGCCTCATCAGCGGCTGAATCCGGTTGAACCGTACCAATTTGACCATCGTTCGTTGGGGTTCCTTGAACGAGCCCAACAATGATGAGCAAGATGAACGCCAAGACAAAGTTCATCGCCGGACCGGCTGCGATGGCCAAGACACGCTTCCAAACCGACTGGGCCCCAAACGTTCGATCATACGGTGCAATTTGAATTTCCATCCCTTGGTCGACAAGGAGTGTGTCTCGCTCTAATGAATAGACCCGCACTTCCTCATCGATGAGAAGTTGAACTTTCAACTCATGTGTCGAATCGAACTTATCGACGGTTCCGACGACATGGACATCTGTAGCCGTGTCCGGTTGGAAGTAGACACGATCGACCGTCCCCTGTTCAGTGAGACGAAGTCCGACATGCTGACCCGCTCGGACTTCAATCGGTTCAAAATCTTCTCCGGCCATTTTGACGTAGCCACCGATTGGTAAAAGACGAATGGTATAGAGCGTTTCATTTTTACGGAATGAAACAATTTTTGGACCGAATCCGATTGCAAACTCGTGACAGAGAATGCCTGCCCGTTTCGCCATGACGAGGTGTCCCCATTCGTGTACCGAAATGAGAACGCCAAACATCAAAACGATGGCGATAAAAGTCGTCATGATTTATTCCCCACCTTCAATTCCTTGCTGAATCTGTTGACGTACTGCTTGGTCAACTTCTAGAATTTGCGCGAGCGTCGGCTCGGCAATGACCTCATGTCGAGCCATCGCTTCTTCGACGAGTCGTTCAATCTCTAAAAACGTGATCTGACCGTTCAAGAATAGGTCCACTGCCACTTCATTGGCTGCATTCAAGACGGTTGGCATGGAACCACCGGCTCTTCCTGCTTCGAACGCTAACCGGAGTGCCGGGTAACGATTGAAATCAGCCTCTTCAAAATGCAGCTTTCCGATTTCCTTCAAGTTTAACCGCTTATTCCCCTCGATTTCAAGCCGCTTCGGTCCCGATAGCGCATAAAGGATCGGACCGCGCATATCCGGGTTTCCAAGCTGGGCCATCACGGCAGCATCTTTAAATTCGACCATCGAATGAATAATCGATTCTCGATGCAAGATGACTTCAATATCATTATAATCGATATCGAACAGCCAGTGTGCCTCGATGACTTCCAAGCCTTTGTTGAACATCGTCGCCGAATCGATTGTGATTTTTGCTCCCATTGACCAGTTCGGATGATTCAGTGCGTCTTCAACAGTCACATCAGCCAGCTCATCGCGTGAACGATCACGGAAACTACCGCCTGAAGCCGTTAGAATAATCTTTGATACATCTTCTCTTCGTTCCCCGTTCAAACATTGATAAATCGCGGAGTGTTCACTGTCGACAGGCAATAGGTTGACCCCATGTTCTTTCACGGCCGCTTTGACAAGATGTCCTGCGGTAACGAGTGTTTCCTTGTTGGCGAGTGCAATATCTTTCCCTGCTTGAATCGCCGCAAGCGTCGGTTCGAGTCCAATTGCTCCAACGACTGCCGTCACGACGATGTCAGCCCGTTCTGCCGTCGCACACTCTTTCAGCCCCTCCGGTCCAATAAAATAGAGAGGTTCATATGTAAGACGTGGCTTCAACTGTTCGAGTACTTCGATACTCGTTGCCGACACATATTTTGGTCTAAGTCGATTGATCCATTCCGTGGCGACATCGACGTTCGTTCCGAACGCATACGCCTCAAGTTCAAACAGGTCGGGGTGCTGTTCGATGACGTCACAAGTTTGAACGCCAATCGAACCAGTCCCACCAATTAAGCTAATTCGCTTCATTTCGACACTCCTTTTTAAAGCAGATTAAACACCCAAATGACGGTAAAGACCGCAATCATACTATCAAACCGGTCTAAAATGCCACCATGTCCTGGTAACAGGTGACCCGAATCTTTGACTCCATACTGGCGCTTATAAGCAGACTGCACCAAATCTCCGAGCTGTCCGACTACCGCCACGACAATCGCTAAAATGACGACCTCAATTATCGGCAAAATCGGATCAATCCAGACGAAGATGATACCGAGTACAATCGCAGACACAATGCCCCCAATCGCCCCTTCAATCGTCTTGTTCGGACTAATCGATGGCCATAATTTGGCTTTCCCGAATGCCTTTCCGGTAAAATATGCTCCCGAGTCCGTCGCCCAAATCATAAACAAGATTAGCAACACTTTCGATAGACCGTCCTCAGAGAGCCGGACTAACGCAAAACTAGAGAAACCGACGACCAAATAGACCGCTGAGACGAAGTAAAAACTAGCGTCTTCATACGTGAACCGATTTTTCGTGACCACTGTCCAAAACAGCAACAACACGAGCCCTAAGACGAGCCATTGTTCAATCGAGAACGGAAGTTCATCCGTGACAACCTGATTCTCAATCAATAATAAGAGGAATGGGAACGCCACGAGGAGCGCTGTCACCAAGAACGGAAACGCCAACAGCTTATGCTGTCGCATCAACGTGAATTCACTCAATCCGATGAGTGCTAAAATCCCCATCAATGAAACAAATGCATTTCCTCCAAGCGCAATTACCGTGATGAAGATGGCTCCTGCCCATAGTCCTGTAATAATACGTGTCTTCATGTTACACCCCACCAAAACGTCGCGTGCGCGCGTTGTATGATTCAATCGCTTCTACAAAATGCTCACGCTTAAATTCCGGCCACAATACTTCTGTGAAATGAAGTTCAGCATATGCGCTTTGCCATAATAAAAAGTTAGAGAGTCGTTGTTCCCCGCTCGTCCGAATAACGAGATCCACGTCTTGAACGTGTGTCATGAGTCGTTCACCAATCATACGGTCATCGATATCGTCTGCCTGAACCAAACCGGACTGAATGTCTCCTGCAATGCTGCGCATCGCTTGAACGAGCTCATCCCGTCCCCCGTAGTTGAGTGCGAAGACAAGATTCAACCCTGTGTTCGCGACGGTCCGTTCTCTCGCCTCGTTAACGGCTTCTCGTGTCTCTCGTGGGAGTTTCGACGTATCTCCCGCAACGAGCACTCGTACATTCTGTTCGTGGAGTTCTTTCAAATCGGTCTCCAAAAACTGTTTCGGCAGTTTCATCAAGAATGAGACTTCCTCTTCCGGACGAGTCCAATTCTCTGTAGAGAACGCATAAAGCGTCAGAGACCGAATCCCGAGTTCTTGTGCTGTTCGTACCGCTTCCCGGATGGACTTCATCCCTTCCCGGTGACCCATGATGCGAGGGAGACCACGTTTTTTGGCCCAGCGTCCATTTCCATCCATAATGATGGCTACGTGCTCAGGAACACTTAACTCCGCCTCGATTTTCGTTTTAGGATTCACCCATTTAAACATTCTGTTATCCTCCTGATTGTATGAAAGAAGGACCCTCTCAGAAAAAGGGTCCCCACACAGCTTTTTGGTATACCACTTCCGTGATTACACTTCCATGATTTCTTTTTCTTTAATTGCTGCAGATTCATCAATCTTCTTGATATACGAATCCGTCAACGTTTGAACGTCATCTGCATATCCGCGGAGATCGTCTTCTGTTAACTCGCCATCTTTCTCGAGTTTCTTCAAGTTTTCATTTGCGTCACGACGAACGTTACGGACAGCGACTTTCGCTTCTTCTGCGTATTTTTTCGTGACTTTAACTAATTCTTTACGACGTTCTTCCGTCAATGCAGGAATCGCCAAACGAATGACCGTACCGTCAGATGATGGAGACAAGCCGAGGTCTGCCTTTTGAATCGCTTTCTCTACTTCAGAAACCATTGACTTATCCCATGGTTGAATCAAAAGTAGGCGCGCTTCTGGTGTATTGATGTTTGCCACTTGATTGAGTGGTGTTGGGACACCATAGTAATCAACTTGGACAGGATCCAAAATCGATGCGCTGGCACGGCCAGTGCGAAGCGTTCCAAAATCACGTTTAAGTGAAGAATGCGCTTTTTCCATTTTTTCTTCAGCTGTTTTCAATACTTCTTTGACACTCATGAATTGACTCCTCCTACTACCGTCCCGATATGTTCCCCGAGAACGACACGTTTAATGTTACCTTCTTCAAGCAATGAGAATACAATCAATGGAATGTGGTTGTCCATACAAAGTGACGTTGCTGTCGAGTCCATGACTTGAAGTCCATCCTTTAAGACGTCAAGATAAGACAACGTATCGTACTTCACTGCCGTCGCGTCCAATTTCGGATCAGCTGAATAGACGCCGTCCACATTGTTTTTACCCATTAAGATGACATCAGCTTCGATTTCAGCCGCACGGAGGGCAGCTGTCGTGTCCGTTGAGAAATATGGGTTTCCTGTGCCGGCCGCAAAGATAACGACGCGTCCTTTTTCAAGATGACGCATTGCGCGACGACGAATGTATGGTTCAGCAACTTGTCGCATTTCAATTGATGTTTGGACGCGCGTTTGGACACCGTACGTTTCAAGGCTATCTTGAAGAGCAAGTGAGTTCAATACAGTTGCGAGCATACCCATGTAATCTGCGTTTGCCCGATCCATCCCGAGTTCACTACCCGTCTTTCCACGCCAAATGTTTCCGGCACCTACAACAACGGCGACTTCTACACCCATCTCGATCAATTCTTTAATTTGACTTGAGATTGAGTTTACAATGTTAGGGTCGATCCCGTAACCTTGATCTCCAGCGAGCGCTTCTCCACTCAATTTTAACACAATTCGTTTATATTTCGGTTCCATAACTTTGCCTCCTCTTGCTTGAAAAAAGGGAACACGCTCCCTTAACGAACTAACTCAAGGTTATACAGACGTGTTCCCATTTTTAGTTGCATCACTGATTGTGACACAGATTATTTTTTAAGTTGGTTCATAACTTCTTCAGCAAAGTTCTCTTCACGTTTCTCCATACCTTCTCCTACTTCGAAGCGTACGAACGAGTTGATTTTTCCGCCTTTTGATTCTACGTACTTACCAACTTTGAAGTCGCTGTCTTTTACGAACGTTTGGTCAACGAGGCAGATTTCCTCGAAGTACTTGTTCATACGACCAGCAATCATCTTCTCAACGATGTTAGCAGGCTTGCCTTCGTTAAGTGCTTGCTCAGTCAAGACTTTCTTCTCGCGGTCGATTTCTTCAGCTGATACTTCATCGCGTGTCGCGTAAAGTGGACGTGCTGCAGCAACGTGCATTGCAACGTCTTTAGCAACTGTTTCGTCAGATGTGCCGTCGATTACAACGACTGACCCGATGCGACCACCCATGTGGAGGTACGTACCGAATACTGCATCGTCAGCTTTTTCAAGAACAGCTACACGACGGAGTGAGATTTTCTCTCCGATTGTCGAAGCTTCTTCTTGAATGTACGTTTCAAGTGTTTTACCTGCTTCGTACTCAGCCGCGAGTGCAGCTTCTGCAGTTGTTGCTCCTGATGCGAGTACTGCTTTTGCTACGTTGTTTACGAGTGTTTGGAACTTCTCGTTCTTCGCCACGAAGTCTGTTTCTGAGTTGATTTCGACGAGCACAGCTTTGTTGCCTTCAACTGCTACTGCTGTCAAACCTTCAGCGGCGATACGATCACCTTTTGCTGCTGCTTTAGCGATTCCTTTTTCGCGAAGGAAGTCGATTGCTGCTTGCATGTCACCGTCTGTTTCAACGAGTGCTTTTTTGCAATCAAGCATTCCTGCTCCTGTTTTTTCACGAAGTTCTTTTACCATTGCTGCTGTAACTGCCATCGGAAATTCCTCCTTGTAAAACTAACGAATTTTAAGAAAAAGCACAGGGCTTTTTGATTACATGTCCTAAAAAAAGGTGATAAAAGGCTTTCCCTTTATCACCTATTGTCTCACTGATTACTCAGCTTCTGTAGCTTCAGCTTCTGTCGCTACAGCTTCTTCAGCAACTTCTTCTTCACCTTGCTTCGCTTCGATGATTGCATCTGCCATCTTAGAAGTGAGCAATTTAACTGCACGAATTGCATCGTCGTTCGCTGGGATTACGTAGTCGATTTCGTCTGGGTCACAGTTTGTGTCGACAATCGCAACGATTGGGATGTTCAATTTGTGAGCTTCCGCGATTGCGATACGCTCTTTACGTGGGTCAACGATGAAGAGGGCGTCAGGCACACCAGGCATATCCTTGATTCCGCCGAGGAACTTCTCAAGACGAGTCATTTCTTTCTTCAAGATGATGACTTCTTTCTTAGGAAGTACTTCGAACGTGCCGTCTTCTTCCATTTTTTCGAGTTGCTTCAAGCGGTTGATACGCTTTTTGATTGTTGAGAAGTTAGTGAGTGTTCCACCCAACCAACGCTCGTTAATGAAGAACATTCCAGAACGGATTGCTTCCTCTTTGATTGTATCTTGAGCTTGTTTTTTCGTACCAACGAAGAGGACGTTTCCGCCTTCTGCCGCGAGTTCACGAACAAAGTTGTAAGCTTCGTCTACTTTTTTGACCGTCTTTTGAAGGTCGATGATGTAGATCCCGTTACGCTCTGTGAAGATGTATTTCGCCATTTTTGGGTTCCAACGGCGTGTTTGGTGACCGAAGTGTACACCAGCTTCAAGCAATTGCTTCATTGAAATTACTGCCATGATAAATTTCCTCCTTGTGGTTTAAAAAAGTCCTCCGCCTCGTTCATTGTTGTATTCCGACCTTTCGGCACCGAGGAATATCATCCCGAGACGTGTGTGATGTGTTTAACACCGAGAATTACTATAGCATATGTCACGAAATCCGGCAACTCTCACTTTTTACGAAGTTTCGCATAAAGCGCAAGCTCGCCCTCGCCTTTTCCGAGGATACGGGCAGCGTCCCGCACGGAATGTCGCAACAAGACATCGTCCACGTCGATTGACGCGGACGGGGTCGTCTCTTCTGTCGCCTCTACGACCGTTTGGATGGACTCATTGACAGGGAGCGATGAAGCTTCTTCCTGTTGAACCACGTTCGAACGTTCAACGGGTTCTTGAACAACGAGGTCGTTCATCGACTCCATGAATGAAAGAAGCAACGTTTCGGTCTCTTGCTTCTCTCGTTCGAGCCGTTCGACTCGTTCCTGAAGCGCTTGGACTTGTCGGTAGCCGAATAAAAAAACGTAAGCAACCAAACAAGCTGTGATCACATATACAATATACACTTGTTCATCTCCTTACGATGTCTTTTCTTCTAAATAGGACCGACCGAGCGCGTGTTTTAATGTCTTCAACGCTTTGGAATGAATTTGCGAAATCCGTGATGTTGACAGTTCGAGCACTTCCCCAATCTCCGTCAACGTCAGTTCGTCAAAGTAAAACAAAGAGACGACGAGTCGTTCTTTTTCGGATAAATGGTCGACTTCTGCTGCCAGCACATCAATCAATTCGCGTTGCAACAACGTATCTTCTGGCTTTTCAGAATCCGGGTCGAAATACGTGACAGACATGACTTTTCCTTCTTCTTGCAACGTCACGGCCTCATCAATCGACAACATATTGGCAAAGTACCCTTCCGCCATCGTTCGTTCGATTTCTGCAATCGGTAAGTCGCATGCCGAAGCTAACTCGCTCTTCGTTGGAGCACGATGTAACGACTGTTCAAGCTGTTCTGCCACCTGATCGATTTTTTTCACTTTTTCTCGAACCGACCGAGGTAACCAATCCACTTTTCGTAAACCGTCGATAATGGCTCCACGAATCCGAAACGCAGCATACGTATCAAATTTATTATTGTGCTCTGGATCATATTTCATAAGGGCATCGTACAATCCCATGTAACCCAAACTTTTCAATTCGTCGCGTTCGACGCTCTTTGGAAGCGTCACGATCATCCGTTGTACGTGGTAGTGGATGAGAAACTCGTAATGTGCTAGTAATTCGTTTGCTGTATCCATATCACGGTCCATATTCCAGCGATCCCACAACTGTGTAAGATGAGTCGTCATGTCGATCCCCCCTTATAGTTCTTTCGTACCCACGCTCACCGTCCGAATCGATAAGACAGATGTTGCGACATCAAACTCGATTGTCCGCCCGTTATGTCCGCCACAATCTTCTGCCACGAGCGGAATACGATGGACTTTTAATGCTTGGCGGATGGCCTCGGCGTTTCGCTCACCGATTCGCATCGCCTCGTTCTCATATTTAAACTGAAACATCTGAGCGCCGCCTGCCATCTTTGCTTGAAGCCGTGTGGCCCCTTCTCGTTTCAATGAATGCACGAGTGTATCAATGGCTGTATCTGCGTATTTTCCTACTTCAATCGTCTGGTTCTTACGAGCAATCGTCGAGTCCGGCAACATGACATGTGCCATCGCTGCCAATTGGAGGCGGGTGTCATATAAAATGACACCCACACATGACCCGAGTCCGGCTGTACGTAACCGATTTGGTGCGGTCGTCTGCTTCCATTCGGCAATGCCGATTTTTAATACATCAGCCATTGCCAAGCAACCGTTCTTGAATCCGTTTGAGCGACCCATGTGTTGGTAGGAACAACACATGTCCTGCACTTACTTTTTGATCAATCATAAATGTCGTGTCGATATAGAGCGCCGCGTCTTCCTCAGGTTGTACAGACGTGACGACAAATTCAACAATCGAACCTGCCATATCGATGGCCGTTGCCGGCACTTGAATCATAATCGGTGTCTGTAACCAGTCACCTAGCGCTCGCGCATAAGCACCGCTCATAATATTCCCGACCTCTTCCCAAGCCGATTGGCCGAGCTCATCAAAAGAATCAAATGAATATGGCATCCCAATCAAGGTCGAAACCATTTGCTCGGCATCTTCCACGGCGAACAAAATGAGGATCATTCCACGAATATCACCATCTAATTCCAACAAGACCGAGGCAACATGTCGTTCCGGACCGCCGACTCGCTCTGGTAAATAGGTGATCGGTTCCATTTCGGCAGAAGACACGGTAATGTTCACCGGTTTCGAAAGCATTGCCGACAAGGCAGTCGCCGCATGTCCAGACCCTATATTTCCCAGTTCCTTTAACAGGTCTTGTTCAAACTCACTCAGCATACTGTTCCTCAAACAACGCATTCGCATCGAGTAAAGAGAAGAGTTTATCTTCTCCTTTTGCGATGGCTGTCAAATGTGCCGAGAGCATATCGCGGCTCGATTCCGGAATCGGTTCGATTCGTACTTCGTCGCTTTCCACGACCTCATTCGCACGGTCGACGATAAATCCGGCATCTCCTTGATTCAACGAGGCGATCAGGATTCGTGTCTCATCCGTTGGTTCGATTTCTTCGTAGCCGAGTCGCAAGCGAAGGTCGATGACCGGCGTGACGACACCACGAAGGTTGATGACCCCTTTCACATGTGACGGTGCGTTCGGCACTCGTGTGATCGGCTGAAGTCGCTCGATTGAACGGACCGACTGTACGTCGATCCCATACGTATTTTCTTCAAGTGAAAAGACTACCCATTTCTGTTCCATCAATATTCCTCCTTAAAAGAGATCGTTACTATCTACGATAAGGGCGACGCGACCGTCACCAAGAATGGTCGCACCAGAGATAGCTGGAATCCCTTCAAGATACGTACCGAGCGGTTTCATGACAATTTCTTGTTGACCGATCAAATCGTTGACGACGACGCCGACGAGTTTGTTGCCTTTTCGAACGACGACGACCGGGAATTGCGACTTCGTCTCTGATTCGATGCCAAACATTTCTTTCATGTAGACGAGTGGGACCAGTTGACCACGGAAGTCGAAGACTCGCTCACGGTGTGCTGTCAAAATGTCCGCTTCATCAAGTAATGTCGTCTCAAGGATCGATGTCAATGGAATCGCATACGATTCCTCTCCCACTTGAACGAGCATCGCCGAGATGATAGAGAGGGTGAGCGGTAAGCTGACCTGGAACTTCGTGCCTTGTCCCCCAACCGTCTCTAGAGAAACGACCCCACCGAGTGACTCGATTTTATTTTTGACGACATCCAGTCCGACACCGCGTCCTGACAAGTCAGTGACCACGTCTGCCGTCGAGAAGCCCGGAGCAAAGATCAGCATCGCCAATTCGTTCTCAGACATCGTCGTCGCTTCTTCATCTGTGATCACGCCGCGCTCCAACGCTTTCGAACGAACCTTGTCGACGTTGATGCCGGCACCATCGTCCTCGATTTCAATGAAGACTCGGTTTCCGCCGTGATACGCACGGAGTGCAAGCATGCCCTGCTCCGGTTTTCCGGCTTGAAGACGTACTTCCGGACGTTCGATGCCGTGATCGATGGCGTTACGGATCAAGTGGACGAGCGGATCGCCAATTTCATCGATGACCGTGCGATCGAGTTCTGTTTCAGCACCTGAAATGTCCAACTGGACTTTTTTATGAATCTCTTTTGCGACCGAACGCACCATTCGTGGGAAGCGATTGAACACTTGTTCGATTGGCATCATCCGGAGGGTCAAGACGAGTGATTGTAACTCGTTCGTTCCCCGCTTGATTTTTTCGACCGTTTCATTCAATTCTGGTTGACCGACTTCGTCCGCCAGGCGCTCAAGGCGTCCACGGTCGATAATGAACTCTTCAAACAAGTTCATCAGACGATCAATTCGTTCTAAGTTGACGCGAATCGTTTTTGCTTGTGCTTGAGCGGCTACTTGCTCTTTCGTATCTTTCGCTTCTTCCTTGTCCGAGGTAGCTTGAACGACAGGTTCAGGTGCAATCGTCTCCGCTGTCACAGCGACTTCTGGCTCACTGACCGCTGTTTCTGTAAACGCATTGACTTCGACGTGCTCCACTTCCGATACTTGAGCGATGGCATGTTCAATCACTTCTGCCGTCTCTTGTGACAAGAATAAGACGTCGAACGACAAGTCAAATTGCTCTTGTTCGATTTCTTCTGTCTCCGGATGTGTGCTGACGACCTCACCTAGTTCTTGAAGGCGATCGAATACCATATACGCACGGGCCGCTTTCAAGACGACCGCGTCAGACAGTTTGACTGTGATTTGATACGCCTCAAAGCCTGTCTGTTTGGCTTGCTCGATGACCGAGGTCGTATATAAATCAATCTCAAACGTGCTCGTCTCTGAAGTTTTTTCGACTGCGACTTCTTTCCCACCGATGAAGGATTGGAATGCAGCGACCGTTTCTGATACATCCACGTTCGCGCCTTGTCCTCCGCTTTCGATGTCCGCAATCATGTCTTCCATCTGTTCCATGGCGATGAACATCGTATCCAACAAGAGTTGGTTACTTTCCTTTTTGCCGCCACGGACGAGGTCGAGCGCGCTCTCCATCTCATGTGTCAAGTTGGCAACGCGTTCGTACCCCATCGTCGAAGACATCCCTTTTAGCGTGTGTGCCGACCGGAAGATCTCCTGTACAACATCCGCCCCACCCGATTGTTCTAATTTAAGTAATTGTGTGTTGATTGATTGGATATGTTCTTGGGATTCATCTAAAAACAACCCTAAGTATTCATTCACGTCCATCTCATTTGCCTCCCTGTCGTTATACTCGGTTCCACTGTTTTCGTAAGTTCCCCATCAAACGGTCCATCAAGTGACGTGGTTTCGGAGGCGTACCCGTAAGCGTTGTCAAAATTCGTTCGAGGCGCCAGCTAATATCACTCTTTCGGTTGTATTGATAAAACGGGACTTGGGCGATGACTGCCTTTCTGACAGATGAGTCGTCTGGTAGAAAGCCGAGGAATCGAATCGTCTTATTTAAAAACTGTTTACATGCGACTTCCATCCGTTCGAAACATTGAAGGGCTTCCTCACCGGACTGGGCTCGGTTGACGATGACGCCAAGCGGTAAGTCCGGGTACTGATGGTGCACCAGTTTCGTATATGCATAACCGTCCATTAGCGAGGTAGGTTCTGGAGTCAAAATCAAGAACATCTCATCGCAACCCGCGATGAATTGGAGTGAGGTGTCCGTCGCTCCAGCCCCCATATCGAACAGGACATAATCATATTCGGTCAATACTTCGAGTTCTCGCATGAGAAATTGCATGTCATCATCTGAGAGATGGACGAGTTGGTCCTGCCCACTCCCTCCATGTAATATATCGACACCATTTACATTTTTCTGAACAGCTGCAGCCAATGGAATACGAGCTTTGACGGTCTCGATCATCGTTCTGGACTTCATGGCATTCATCAAGATGTGCACATTGGCCATTCCGATGTCAAAGTCGACAATCAACACTCGTTTTCCGAGTTCAGCTAGGGCGATGGCCGTGTTTACACAGACGTTCGTCTTTCCGACCCCACCTTTCCCACTAGCAAAGGCGATTGTCGTCGGATGGGCAGCATTGATTGCTCTTAAACGCCTTGCTTGGTCCATCTTGCCCACCCTTCTTTCTCAAACAGTCGTTTCGTCAGTGCGTCCGCATGCCCCCGAATCAGATCGTCCGGCACTTCTTGGCCGTCTGTCATCCAGGCGACCGGAAGACCGCTCTTTTTCACCATGCGGTACATCGCGTGGATATCACTTGTCTCGTCCGCCTTCGTAAAAATGAGTGAGCTAAGAGGCAATGACTCGAATTGCGAATAGATCATATCCATGTCCTTCGTTTTGGATGTCAAACTCAAAACGAGCGAAAGGCTTGTTTCAGTGAAGTCGTGATGTTCATGAAACTGTTCGACGTAAGCCGGATCGCGGAAATTTCGTCCCGCCGTGTCGATTAGCACGATGTCTTTACGAGCAAACAATTGCTTGGCACGCTTGAAGTCATGAAAGTCATATGCCACTTCCACCGGAATACTCATGATTTCAGCATACGTCTTCAGCTGTTCGATGGCAGCGATTCGATACGTGTCGGTCGTGATCAATCCGACCGTTTTGCCTTCCGTCAGCTTGAAGTGCGCCGCAAGTTTGGCGAGCGTGGTCGTCTTGCCGACCCCCGTCGGTCCAACGACCATAACATATCGTTTAGCTTCAGGCGGTTCAATGAACGACGATTTGACTTGTTCGTAAACGAAACGTTCAGCTTCTTTTACAGATTTTGTCGTGTAGTATAGTTCGTTCAGCGTTTCCTCCCACGACTCATCCGCAAAGGATTCAGTCGAGAGCAGTGATTCGACGTGTTGCAACGAGGCGTGTAGTCTCGGTCCCGCTCCTCCGATCACACGTGGTGGCGTCTGCGTCACGACAGGTGGTGTTGGTGCTGTCCGAACAGGGACTGGCTGTCGTGGCTTTGTGACGACTTGCTCTTTTTCGAGGGCTGCGATGACCTCCACTTGCTTTGACGCAAAGAGACCGAACCATCCTGTCTTCACTTGTCGTGAGTTGAGGATGACCGCTTCGTCTCCGAGCTCTTGTTTCACTTTCGCCATCGCATCAGCCATGGTCTTCGCCGTAAACTTTTTAATCTGCATGTTAAATCACCCCAATACTTTTCACTTCGACGGAACTGAGTAATTCGTTATAAGCCAATACCGGCACATCTGGATAATACCGTTCGAGTAATTGACGAACGAACAGACGAATCGTTGGGGAACATAAAATCACAGCCGATGCCCCATATCGTTCAAACATCGACAGTTGTTCTCCAGTGCGTTCGATAATCTCTCGAGCTTGCTCTGGGTCGAGCGCCAAATAGTTCCCGAACTCCGTTTTTTGAACCGCATCTTGCACCGTCTGTTCCGTCTGTCCGCCGAGTGTCACGACGTAAAGGGGACCTTCAGGTGGTTTGACTTGATCGGTCAATTGACGGGACAACCCTTGTCGGCAATACTCTCCTAAGATTTCCGCATCTTTCGTCACTTTTCCGTAGTCTGCCATCGTTTCAAATAGAAGCGGCAAGTTTCGAATGGAAACACTTTCTTGGAGTAAGTGGCGCAACACTTTCTGAATTTCGCCAATCGAAAGGACTGACGGTGTCACGTCCTCTACGAGAACCGGATGCGTCTCTTTCAGGTGCTCGACGAGTTGTTTCGTCTCTTCCCGACCGAGTAAATCAGCCGCATGTTTCTTCAACGTCTCGGTCAAGTGAGTCGCGACAACAGAAGGCGGATCAACGACGGTATACCCGCTCATTTCTGCCCGAGTTCGTGTTTCTTCATCAATCCAAAGGGCAGGAAGACCGAATGCTGGTTCCGTTGTTTCAATTCCATATACCTCAGGGTCTTCGATGCCCGGGCTCATCGCCAAGTAATGATCCAGCAATAGCTCTCCCTCTGCAACGACGTTCCCTTTGACTTTGATTCGGTATGCGTTCGGTGATAACTGCAAGTGATCGCGAATCCGGACCGTCGGTAAGATGAAGCCAAGCTCGAGTGCGAGTTGACGACGAATCATGACAACGCGGTCTAACAAGTCACCGCCTTGAGACTCATCTGCAAGCGGAATCAAGCCATACCCGAATTCAAATTCAATCGAGTCAATCTGCAACAGCGAGACGACTGATTCTGTTGGCGCTGTCGATGGTTCCTCTTCGAGCATCGGCTCTTCCGTTGCCTGACGGATATTTCGACGCATCGTGTAGGCGCCGAAGAATGCCGTTCCGGCAATGATCATCGTCACAGGAAGTAGGGGCGGTGATACAAAACCAAGCATGAAGACAATCGACCCGGCGATATAAAGGAGTGATGGGTTTTGACCGAGCTGGTCGATTACGTCTTCCCCTAAGTTTCCATCCGAGACGGCACGGGTCACGATGATCCCGGTCGCGGTCGAAATCAAAAGTGCTGGGATTTGACTGACCAAGCCATCCCCGATTGTCATGAGTGAGAATGTTTGGAACGCTTCTCCAACTGGTAATCCCATTTGAACGACACCGATGATAATCCCGAAGATCAAGTTGATCGTAACGATGATAATACCAGCGATGGCATCTCCTTTAACGAACTTCGATGCCCCGTCCATTGATCCATAGAAGTCTGCCTCGCTTTGAATTTTACGGCGACGCATCTGGGCTTCTTTGTCGTCAATTAAACCAGAGTTCAAATCGGCATCGATGGCCATCTGTTTCCCCGGCATCGCATCGAGTGTGAAGCGAGCAGATACTTCCGATACACGCTCTGCTCCTTTCGTGATGACGACGAATTGAATGATGACAAGAATCAGAAAGACGACAAATCCGACAAGGACATTTCCACCGATGACGAAATCACCGAACGTCTCGATGACTTCCCCACCATAACCTTTAGATAGAATCGAACGGGTCGTCGATACGTTCAAACCAAGACGAAACAACGTCACAATCAATAAGAGAGAAGGGAATACGGAGAAGTCAAGTGCTTCCCGGGCATTCATCGCCACAAGTAGAATCATGATGGCGATCAAAATATTTACGATGATTAAAAAGTCTAATAAAAACCCCGGTAGCGGGATGATCAGCATGATGACAATCATCAACACACCAATCAAAATTGCAAAGTCTTTCGCTTTTACTGCCAACACATACTCCTCCTCAAGACGGTTGTTTCATTTGATAGACGAATGCCAGTACTTCCGCAATGGCTTGATAAAACGATTCGTCTACCACTTCACCGATGTCGATTTGCGCATAGAGCGCTCGCGCGAGTGGTTTATTTTCAACAATGGCCACGTCATGTTCTTTTGCGACATCTCGAATATGAAAGGCGACCCGGTCGACCCCTTTGGCGACCACGAGCGGCGCAAAATCTTTCGTGTCATCATATCGAATGACGACCGCGTAATGGGTCGGGTTCGTGATGACGACATCGGCATTCGGTATCTCTTGCATCATCCGTCGCATCGCCATTTCCCGTTGTTGCTGTTTGATTTTAGATTTGATGAGAGGGTCACCTTCCGTATTTTTGTACTCATCTTTTATATCTTGCTTAGACATTCGGATCGATTTCTCGAAATCAAATCGTTGGTAGAATAAATCGAGTAGTGCAAGTGCGAGCAAGGCGACACTTACCCAAAGACCAAGTTCGATTGTGATACTCGCGAGTGCGACAATCGATTCACGAACTTGTTCGACGGCCATCCGAGACAGTTCTTTCTGATTTTTCCAAAGGACAGCGACAGCGGTTGTCAGGATGATTAACAATTTGAATAAGGACTTTAAAAATTCGACGACCGCTTTCATACTGACGATGCGTTTGACCCCCTTGATCGGGTCGATCCGCTCAAGCTTTGGTTGAATGGCTTCTAAAGAAAATAACGTTCCGATTTGTAGGTAATTGATGAGAATCCCAAACACGACGGCGACGATAAAGAACGGAGCCAAAATCAAACCGACACGGAGCATTAAGTCGACAATCATATCCGACATGCCGCCCGTCACGTTAAACAATAAATACTCTGGGCTGAGTAAATCGCTGATTAAAGAAAGCAATTGCTGCCCAATCACGGGACCGAAAAAAGATAACATGAGAAACATCGCAAAAAGTGCGAACGCTCCAGTCAAATCGGCTGACTTGGCGACCTGCCCCTTCTTTCGGGAGTCTTCCCGTTTACGTGGCGTCGCTTTTTCTGTCTTTTCACCTGCAAAAAACTGTAGATTGACCGATAAAGGATATAGAGGCTTCTTCATGAGGCGTCTCCTAATATGAGCATAAAGTCGTGCATAACTTCTTGTAATAGCGGGATGAACTGGCTGATTCCTGTCAATGTCAGTCCCATCAATAAAACCATGACGGCAAAACCAGCGATAAGTTTAAATGAAAATCCGATGGCAAAGATATTGAATTGCGGTGCTGACTTCGCTAAAAAACCGAGAGCTAAGTCCACAAGCAGTAAGGAAGCCATCATCGGCAACGCTAATTGCAACGCGACCATCATTGTCATCGTGACGACTTTTACAGCCATCATCAATGAAGCTTCAGTAAAATTGATCATCGGTTGGCCAGGCGGATAGATTTGAAAGCTATAATAAATGCCGTCAATCAGCAGAAGATGCAGGTTGCTCGTCAACAAAATGAATAGCGTAAAAATATAATAAAATCGTCCAATCAATGGTGATTGACCGCCAAACATCGGATCATATGCGGATGCCATCGCTAATCCGAGCTGTAAATCGATGACCCCACCGGCAATTTGCGGTGCAAAAAATAGGATGTTGATCAACAGTCCGAGTAAAAGTCCGATCATGACTTCATAGACGACTTGCAGGACAAACGCATTGGTCATTTGAATTGGCTCGGTCAATGTGAACATTGCATAGTATGCTAAAAACGCACTGAACGCGACGCGGTGCATGACCGGTAATTGTCTCGTCGAGAACAACGGGACACTGACAAAAAAGCCAGACAGTCGCGCGAACGTTAATCCATACATACTGATGAAGTCGACTGCATTCATTTCGAAGCAACCTCGACCATCAACTCAAAAATCAAACGCGTGAACCCTTCAATCTGTTGAAGCATCCACGGTCCAAAAATGACGAGACCGATGAAGACCGAGATAATTTTCGGAACGAACGATAACGTTTGTTCTTGAATTTGAGTCGTGGCCTGTAAAATCGAGATCACGAGACCGACGATCAGTGAGATGAGTAGAAGTGGCATTGATATTTTTAATAAGGTCCACACACTCTCTGTCGCCAAATAGATGACCATTTCTTGTGTCATGTCCGTTCCCCCTACATACTTCTAAGCAATGATTCCACAATCAAGTGCCAGCCATCGACCAATACAAACAATAATAATTTAAACGGCAGTGCAATCATGACTGGAGGAAGCATCATCATCCCCATCGACATGAGGACACTCGCGACTACCATATCAATGATTAAAAACGGTAAGAAAATCATGAAGCCGATTTGGAAAGCGGTCTTCAACTCACTGATCGCATAAGCAGGAACCAAAGCGAGGAGAGGTACATCATCTAGTGTCTCCGGCTGCTCATAATTCCCATACTTTAAGAACAGTTGTAAATCTTCTTGTCTTGTATATTTCGACATGAACTCTTTCATCGTCCCACTTGCCTCATCGAACGCCTCATTTTGTGAGATCTTGTCATCGAGGTATGGTTTTAATGCGTTCTCATTTAAGTCAGAGAGAACTGGAGACATGACGAACAGTGTGATGAACAGTGCCAATCCGACAATCAATTGGTTCGGTGGCGTTTGCTGTGTACCGAGCGCCGGTCGAATGAATGACAAGACGACCACGACACGGGTAAAGCAAGTCATCAAGATTAAAAAGGATGGTGCGAGCGTCAGCAATGTCAACAAAATCAATAGCTTGATGGATGTCGATGTACTGTCCGGTGTTTCTAAATTGATCAATTGCTCAAACGTTGTCATGATTTCTTCCTCACTTCTTCTAGCTGAGCGAGTTGTTTCTTAAAGGTGTCTAAAAATGCATTCGAATTTGACGTTCGGAGTGACAAGGTTTCCGTTTGCTCTTCCTCCATCGTGTCCGCATCAAGTCGATCGATCAGTTGAATCGAATCGCCGACACCGAGTACATATACCTGGTCACCGAGCTTCACGAGCTGAACAGAGCGGTCTTTCCCAAGAGGGACGCCTCCGAGATGTTTCATATGTTGAGTCGCTTTCACGCCTTGTGTTTTGGAACCGAGCCAACGCATCAAAACGATAAATCCGCCGACCACGACCACGAGACTTAACACGACTTTCACGCCATTGCCAATGGTTGACGCTGTCGTTGGAACGTTACTTTCCTGTTCATCTGTCTGTTGTTGCTCGAATTGTTGGTCTACGGTGGCGGCCTCAACCGTGGTTGGACCGAAGAGCCCAACCACGAGAAGAATAATCAACCACCATTTCTTCATTGTGCGACCGTTTTAGAAACTGCTTCGATGACACGCTCTGCATTGAAAGGTTTGACGATAAAGTCTTTTGCACCAGCTTGAATGGCATCGATGACCATCGCTTGTTGTCCCATCGCTGAACACATGATGATTTTCGCATTCGAGTCGAAGCTACGAATTTCTTTCAATGCTGCGAGTCCATCCATCTCAGGCATCGTGATGTCAAGTGTGACGAGATCCGGTGTGAGTTCACGATATTTCGCGACAGCGTCCGCTCCGTTTTCCGCCTCACCTACTACGTCGTACCCGTTCTTTGTCAAAATGTCCTTAATCATCATACGCATGAACGCTGCGTCATCTACTACTAATACTTTTGCACTCATTCTAAATTCCTCCTTAAACGATTCCGATCCGCTCATGCGGTTGAATAATTTCTGTTACACGTACCCCAAAGTTTTCTTCAATGACGACGACTTCTCCTCTAGCGATTCGCTGTTGGTTGACATAAATGTCTACCGGCTCACCTGCTAATTTGTCGAGTTCAATGATGGAGCCTTGTGATAACTCAAGTACTTCCCGAACGGATTTTTTCGTTCTTCCTAACTCTACTGTCACGTTTAACGGGACATCATACAGCAACCCAAGATTTGCTGGGGCCGTTTCTTGTGACGCCGGTGATTGGAGTGGCATGAATTCCGCCTGGCTCACAGCTACTTCCGGCATAGATTTTTGCTTGTTTGGTTGTGGGGCAACGGACTGTGCTGGTTGTTGTGCTTGCGGCTGTGGTTTCGGTGCTTCCGCTCTCGGCTGCTCTTTTACCGGTTCTGATGCCGCTTGGACCTCTCCAGTCGCTTTCATCAACTCGTCGACTAACTGCTTTCCAAACTGAATTGGTGCAATCTGGACAATCGTTGAATCAATCAACGTGCCTACTTTGAGATTGAACTCAATGAGTACCATCGTCTCCCATAGTTCAAGGCGATCGATGATTGTCTGATTCTTTGTTGCATCAAACACTTCGACAAGCGGTGGCGAGATGTCAATTTTCTTCGAAAATACCGTCGATAAAGACGTTGCTGCCGCACCCATCATTTGATTCATCGCTTCTTGAACAGCTGATAAACGAATCTCATCAAGGCTCTCCGGATCAACATTCTCTCCACTTCCACCTAACATGAGGTCGGAGATGATTGCCGCATCTTCGCGAGTCAATACGAGAACGTTTTCCCCTTGGATTCCTTCTGTATAGCCAACTCGAAGTGCCACGTGAGGAGTGGGATAGCGTTCGCGTAACGCTTCAATTCTCACTTCACTGACAACCGGTGTCGTAATTTCAACCTTCTGTTGTAATAATGTTGACAAGGCTGTTGCCGAGTTCCCGAATGAAATATTCCCAATTTCTCCGAGTGCGTCGCTCTCCATCGAATCTAAATGTTCTTCTTTTGCTTCGACTTCTGGCGTCGGCGTATTGTCGCTTGTCCCACGTAATAACGCATCAATTTCATCTTGTGACAGCATCTCACTCATTGCTCTTCCTCCTTCACACGGTGAAGCACTTGAACCGCCATTCGCTTCCCGCTCACACCGACTTGCCCTTTAAATACTTTATTTTCCCCCACCATGACGGACAGAGGTTCTTTTGCTAATTGATCGAGTGCCAAACAATCTCCGACTTCTAGATGCAACAAATCTCCAAACGTGATTGTCGTCCCACCGAGTAAGGATACAACTTCGACTGTCGAGTTCATCAATTGAGCTTTAAGTGGCTCTTTACTCGATTGACTTGCATTCCGTCGATTCGCTTCTTGCATCCAATAATGACTTGATAGTTTGGACAATACCGGTTCGATTGTCACGAATGGAAGACAAACGTTGATGGTTCCGCTCACTTCACCAATCGTCACACCAATCGAAATCAAGACGACCGTTTCGTTTGGTGAAACGAGTTGCAGGAACTGCGGATTCACTTCAACAGCTGACATTTCTGCTTTAATCTCAGCAATCGATTCCCAAGCATCCCCATAAGTCGAAAAGGCTCGTTTGTACAATTGCATCAAAATCCGCATCTCAATTTCGGTGAACGATTCGATTTTATCCATCTCGACACCAGGACCTCCGAGTAACCGGTCTAGCATCGCGTATGAGATGTTCGGATTGACTTCGATGATGAATCGTCCGTTTAACGGTGGCGCCTCAATCAAGTTGATCATCGTCATGCTCGGAATGGAATGAATGAATTCATCGTACGGTAATTGTTCGACCGAGTTGACCGAAAACTGAACATATGTGCGAAGTTGAGCCGAGAAAAATGTCGTGAGCATACGCGTGAAATGTTCGTGAATCCGAGTTAAGCTGCGAATTTGGTCTTTTGAAAATCGAACGGCTCGCTTGAAGTCGTATTGTCGAACTTTCTTCTCTTCCTCTTGCGCGAGAAAGGAGTCCGCTTCGACATCCCCACTGCTTAAAGCAGATAGTAAGGCATCAATTTCTTGTTGAGACAGTACTTCTCCCATGATGCCACCTCACTGAATAATTTTCTTCGTCATATAGACGCGTTGGACTTCACCTTCTTCAAGCAGTCCGTTAAGTTGTTCTCGTAATGTTTGTTCGAACTTTTGCATATCTTCTTTTGTTGCCAATTGGGCTTTCGTCATCCCGGATAAATCACCCAAAATGACGTTGTGAACTTGGAACTTGCGTAGTTCTAAATTCTCTTTCGTTTCAGACGAATCTGTGACAATCGTAAATTGAACGTTAATGAAACGCTCGTCTTGAATGTTGGTCGTCATGTCATCAGTCATGAAACTCCGTTCTGCCAACTCTTCAGCTGTGACAGGTTTCGTTTTAGCAGTGACGTTATCACCAAAGACATATTTGTAAGTCATGAATCCGGCACCGCCCATGACGAGCAGGACGACAAGCAGGATGATTACGACTTTTAGGCCGCCACCTTTTTTCTTTTCTTCTTCACTCATCTTCTTCACCTCTTGTGAACATCGTTCCGACTAAACCGATTGAGCGGTAAAAGGCTTCAGTTCGTTCAATGATTTGATCTTTCGTTTCTTTTACGAGATACGTTTTGCCATTAAACAATTGGATGATCGTGTCGGGCTCTGCCTTCACCGTTTCGATGAGCAAAGCGTTGAGCACGAACTCCTCACCGCGAAATGCCGTAACGCGAATCATCAGCGTTTCAAGTTGACGAGCTCTTGAAGGATCTCGTCCGATGTTGTGATAATTCGTGTGTTCGCCTGGAATCCACGCTGTGCCACAATCATTTCTGTGAACTCTTCTGAAAGGTCAACGTTTGACATTTCAAGTGCACCTGAGACAAGTTCACCGCGACCGCCCGCACCAGGTACGCCAAACTGTGGAGCACCGGAGTTTTGCGATTGTACGAAGTTGTTGGCTCCGACTTTTGATAACCCGGCATTGTTCGAGAAGTTCGACGTGACGATATAACCAGCGATACGAAGTTCACCATTAGCAGCTACGAAACTAACTTGTCCGTCTTTACCAATTGAAAGCGATTTTGCATCTGTTGGGATTTTAATTCGACCGTATTTAACGGTTTGTGTACCTGCATCAGCTGCTAAATAAGGTGCGTCTAAGTTCGCCCCCATATTTGCTGCAGTAGGTGTGGCTGCAACTCCGGCAACACCAGAAGGAGGCAACGTGTTCGTCTGAGAACCAATGAGGTATGTCCCGTCGCCCGTCACCAAATTACCTTGGTTGTCCGTGTAGAAGTTCCCAGCGCGCGTGTATTGGATTTGACCATTGACCATCGTCGCATAGAATCCTTCACCTGAAATCCCAACGTCAAGGGCGCGTCCTGTGTTTTGCATGGCACCCTGGTTATAGACGTTATCGACCGTCGCCATCGTCCCCCCGAGACCGACTTCCTTCGGGTTCACACCACCTGTTGTCGCATTTCCGGCCGACGCACTCCCGACTTGTTGACTGACGAGGTCTTTGAACGTGACGCGACCTTTTTTATAACCGAACGTGTTGACGTTGGCGATGTTGTTCCCGACGACGTCTAGCTTCGATTGGAAGTTCTTCAATCCACTGATTCCTGAGTACATTGCTCTTAACATAATGCATTCCTCCTATGCTTATTTGATCGATGTGATATCGTACACGCTGACGGATGTTCCGTCTTCAAGATCGGCCATATATCCGGTTAAGTCGTTACGAGAAATGGAAACGACACGACCTGTGCCTTTCGTCGTCTCTTCACTCGTTTCGGTTGTAAAGTTGATTGTTTTCCCAATCATGCTACTGTATTCAGAAATCGACGACATGTGACGGTCGACGAGAACCGAGTCGAGTTGTTTTGAGATGGCTTGCATTTGCTCGAGAGACGAGAACTGCGCCATCTGTGCGATGAACTCTTTATCCTCCATCGGTGACATCGGGTCCTGGTTCGCGATTTGAGCGAGAAGCAACTTCATAAACATGTCTTTATCGTATTGATTTGTCGCTTTTGGGAGCGACTGATCTGGCAATGTATAATCATTCGTCTTCGGTTGGATGCTCGTCATCTTCAGACCCTCCTTTAGGCTGTTCTTGTGGTTGTTCTTGTTCCGGTTGCTCGGAACCATCGGACAAGGCTGATTTTGAATCGAGCGCCTGTTGTGTCAAGTTGACCTCGATCCGAACGTTTTGCGAATGGGGTGTCAACGTTTGTTGCAACTGTTGAACCTGTGACTGGATCAGTTGCTTCGCCTCTTGATTGCTGGCAAACATCTTGACGACAAGTTCTCCATTCTTCCGCTCTAGCTTGACGACGAGTTCCCCTAACTGCTCCGGATACAATCTTACAGTGAAGACTTTTGAACCATCTGCCCCACTTTTGAACGGTGCCTTTTGCAAAGCCGCTTCAATCCGAGCTTGTAAATTCTCAGGAAGGGATCCTTTCGAAGCATACATGACCGTGTCCACGTCAATCTGTGGTCTTGACCAGTTCATCCCTTTCGGCATCCAGTCTACGTTATTTGGCTGTAGCGCAGGTTTTGCGATTTTTACGGTTTCAACATTTGACAAGACGGGAACTTCTTTCAATGTACCTTCGATTGGTCCTTTATATTGTGTGATGATCCGTTGCATCGTTTGAACCTGTTTGGCAAGTTCTTGGTTTGGAACTTGTTGAGTTAGTGCAATGTTGGTCGTCTGAGCATTTCCCTCTGTTTGCTTCGTAGTATGGACTTTCGGCGTAGTCGTCGTCTGTACAATCGCCGGTAAAACCGAAGACGGGATTTCAGTCTCAGGCGAAGGATTAGACAATTGACCGAGTAAACTTACATATGCATCCATAAACGTCCGATACGCATCTTGTGGCAGTGATTTTAGCCACTTCAATGTATCAGGCTTTTGAAACCATGTTTCGAGTTCCTGTGCCATTTTTTCCAAATCGACTGATCCTTCAGGAAGCACACCTTCTTCAAGTTGAGGAAGTTCTGCCTGCTCCCCTGAGCCTTGCATTGGGGCAAGCATCGCAGAAAGGAGGCTTAAAAATCCACCTGCTCCCTGTGATTCTCCCTCCACTGCTCCAGTACGAGCCATCGATCCTTGAATGGCTTGCGTCAATAAAGCGATATTCAATGTTGGCCCTCCCTTCTTGTGTTCATTGGAGAAGCTGCGTCACAACCGCAGCCTGTTGCGCATTCATTCGTCCTAAGATGTCTGCTTGTTGCTTAGGTGATAGCTCCTTCAACAGTTCAGCAACTTGAGGGCTTTCGAGTTCACCCATAATAGCTGCCGCCTGTTTGGCTGACATTTCTTCATAAACGCTGGCGACATCAGATGAGGTCTCCTCTTCTTTTGACGCTGCCTCTAGTTCCGAGACGAGTCGATCTCGTTCACGAATCAAATCGGTGATTTCTTCTTGTCTAGCCTTTACTTCGTTCGTCAATTCAACATTTTCGTTGCGAAGTTTTTCAATCTCACTGTTCGCCGCTTTTAATCGGTTCGCTGCGTCCGAATCGATTCCCGTCACATTCACCTGCGTCTCCGTTTTTTTTGATTCTTCCGTTTTCTCGTCCTCGTTCACTTCTAATAAGGGAACGGATAAGAGCGGACGGTCCATCGCATAGTTCATGACGACGATCCCACCGACTAAGATGAAGATTGCTGGAATGAGGACCAACGCCACAATCATTTGCTTGCCTCGTTTATTGTTCTCTTTTGCCATGCTACTTCCCTTTCCCATGATGAATCACAGCAAGTTCATCCATCATTTGTTGCTCTGTAAGTTTAGCTACCGTCATCTCTTGCATGCTGACCTTTTCATGGAGCGTCACGTATTTCTTTTCTTCCACCACTTTACCGAGCAATCGTTCTTGCGACGCATGATAGCGATTGCGGGCCTGTTGTACGACGAGCTGTTGCGTTTCGATTTGACGTTTCACTTGCTCTCGCGTCTTTTCTCGATACTGCGACATGAGAAGGTCGATGTTTCCAGATTGTTCGTCTTGGTGTTTGATGAGCGACTCATACATGAGAAGAAGGTCATATAGCTTCTCCATCTCTGTCTCAAGTCTTGCCTTAAATCCTCTGACTTCTATGGCGGCATCTTCTTTTTCATGTTCCGCAATCGGCATGATTCGTTCTAATATGAGTCTATTCATGATTCACCTCGTGCAATATGTGACAAGTGGGTCATCGTCTGTTCGAAAGCAGCATCTTCTTCGATCGATTGTTTCAAAAACGTCAACAAGTATGGATATTTCTCCACAGCGGTATCAATTGAAGGATTGGTGCCTTTTTTATACGCTCCGATATTGATTAAATCTTCCGCGTCAATATAGGTCGCGAGCCAACTGCGGAACGTTTGAGCTGCATCTCTGTGTGAAGGGGAAGCGATTTGGTTCATGACCCGACTGATGGATTTCAGTACATGGATTGCCGGGAATTGCCCACGGTTTGCGAGCGCCCGGTCCATCACAAAGTGTCCGTCTAAAATCCCCCGCACCGCGTCGGCAATCGGTTCATTCATATCATCCCCGTCGACGAGGACCGTATAGAACGCAGTGATTGAACCTGTCGCCGCTGTTCCACTTCGCTCTAATAGTTGAGGTAACATGGCGAATACTGATGGGGTGTACCCTTTCGATGTTGGGGGTTCGCCCGTCGCAAGACCAATCTCACGCTGTGCCATCGCAAAACGTGTCACCGAGTCCATCATCAAGACCACTTCTTTCCCTTGGTCCCGGAAGTACTCGGCAATCGCGGTCGCCGTGTAAGCTCCCTTCAACCGGACAAGCGGGGGTTGGTCGCTTGTCGCTACAATCACGACGGAACGAGCCATGCCTTCTGGTCCGAGTTCTTTTTCGATGAACTCTTTTACTTCCCGACCCCGTTCTCCAATCAAGGCGATGACGTTAATATCTGCCGAAGATCGTTTGGCAATCATCCCGAGCAAGGTCGACTTCCCTACACCGGAACCAGCAAACAAACCGACCCGTTGTCCTTTCCCTACAGTCAACAGTCCATCAATCATGCGTACACCGGTCGACAGCGCATCTAAAATCCTTGGTCGATTCAAAGGATTCGGAGGTTTACGTTGAACGTCATAACGCTTACCGGTCACAAGACGCTCACCTGAAAGTGGACGTCCCAAACCATCGAGCACTTGACCAATCAACTCTTCCCCTACAGGAACTTGAAGCATTTTTCCCGTTCCCTTTACAAGACACCCTGGCGCAATTTGCGTAGTTTCACCGTATGGCATGAGCAGAACACGCTCTTCATTGAATCCGACAACCTCTGCTTCAACCGTTTCATTCGACGGAAGGACAATCAAACAGCGTTCTCCGACAAATGCACTCGGCCCATTCGACTCAATCATCAATCCGATGACACGGCAAACTCGACCGATTTTTCGTGTGAACTCGCCGTCCGAAGACTGCTTGATTGAGTCAAGAACCTGCTCAATAAGCACCATCCGCTAAAACCTCCTCGATTTTAGCTTGAATCCGTTCGAAACTATACGTTAAATCGACTTCATTCCCACGATGTGGCGACTCGATTCGGACTGCCGTTTCATCCAATGATCCGTCCCCACGATATTTCAAAGGGGGTGTCTCTTCTGTCCGCCACATCGCTTCGAATTGCTGAATCGAGGCAAGACGTGTCGGATGAACAAAGATTGTGATTGCTTCGGCATCGATCCAATGTGACATTTGATCACGGATCATCGTCGCAAAGAGTTCTTCATCTTTCCGAACAAGTTCCGTTGTCACATGTGCACTGACCGAGATTGCCAGCTCAATGAGTTGTTCTTCCGCTTGTCTCCATTTTTCTTCAAATAAGAGTTCAAGTTCGCTCGAAACGGAATTTAATCGTGTGGTGATGTCCTCGAACTCAGCCAATCCGTCCTGTCTACCTTGAAGGAGACCTTCCTGATACCCTTCTGAACGCGCCTCCTCGAACACCTGTTGTTTCAACCGCTCCAACTGTTCGACTTCGGTCAACTGAAACTGTTGAAATGCTTCTTCGTCCTGCTTCAACTTCTCATAGCGCGACTGAATGACATCGCGATGATTGATTCCGTCATTCGGTTCTATAATGGGTGTTTCTAAGCGCTTGGATTCAATCCGTTGCGGAATATTCGATGTTGCACGTTGGCGTTTGATCACATTAGACAACGATGTCATCTCCTCCACCTCGACTGATTACAATCTCACCGACGTCCTCTAGGCGACGAATGATTCCGACGATTCGGCTCTGTGCCTCTTCGACGTCACGCAACCGTACCGGTCCCATGAATTCCATATCTTCTTTGAACGTTTCGACCATACGTTGTGACATGTTTTTGAAGATAATTTGTTTGACTTCCTCCGAAGAGACCTTGAGCGCAAGTAACAAGTCGTCGTTCGCCACTTCGCGAATGATTCGTTGAATCGCACGAGAATCGAGCGTAACGATATCTTCGAAGACGAACATCCGCTTTTTGATTTCTTCTGCAAGTTCCGGGTCTTCGATTTCGAGCGCATCGAGAATGGTACGTTCGGTCGTCCGGTCTACACCGTTCAAGACTTCGACGACTGCTTCGATTCCACCAGATTGGGCATAATCTTGCATATCCGTCTGCGACAAGTTCTTCTCAAGGATTTGTTCCACTTCATGGATGACGTCTGGATTGAGTCGATCCATCGTCGCAATCCGTTTTGCGACTTCCGATTGAATCTCAGGTGGAAGTTCCGAGAGGATTTGCCCTGACTTGACGGGTTCTAAATGCGCTAAGATTAACGCAATCGTCTGTGGGTGCTCGTTTTGGATAAAGTTCAATAACTGTTTCGGGTCTGCTTTTCGTGCAAACTCGAACGGTCTGACCTGTAAGGTGGAAGTCAGACGATGAATCAATGCCATCGCCTTGTCTTCACCAACTGCTTTTTCAAGGACAGTTTTCGCAAACCCGATTCCACCCTGAGTGATATAACTTTGTGCCATGGCGAGTTCATGGAACTCACCGAGAATACTATCCTTTTCTTCCGGGGACACTTTTTTTAACGCTGAAATTTGAAGCGTCAGTTGTTCCATCTCTTCTTCTGAAAGATGTTTGTAGACGTTCGCTGCCACTTCAGGTCCCAGGGAAATCATGAGCATCGCTGCTTTTTCGCGATTCGATTGTTTTGCATAGTTCACGTTACTCACTCCTCAGACATCCAAGTACGAAGCAGTTTAGCAAACTCTTCTGGATTACTTTCAGCTAATTTTTCTAACTGTTTCTTCTTCACTGCACCTTCGCCTCGCTCTTCGAGGTCTAGGTCAGGTACTTCATCTTCATATGGAACTTCCCATTCGTTCGTCTCTTCCACAACCTCTTGCTTCCGTCTACGCATCGCGAAGAAGATCAAGGCAAGAATTACGACTGCACCCGCCGCTGCCGCATACACCCACCAAGGTGTCGGTTGCTCTGTTGCTGCAACCTCTTCCACTTCAGCGAACGGTCTCGACACGACGACAACTTTCTGTTCGAGTTCAGCATCCGTGATGGCTTCATCCGTCTTCGCTAACGACGTCCGAATAATGGAATACATCATCGTCTCGAGGTCGCCTTCTAACTGCGGATCGATACTTGTTGCGCCATCTGGTGGTTCAACGATGAGTTGGACTCCGAGGTCACGAATCGTATATGGTGCGTTTTGAATCTGCTTCGTGATGCGGTTGACCTCGTAATTGATGATTTCATGATTCTTTTCACTTTCTTCTGTGCCATCACCAGTCGCTGCCGGGAAGTTGATTGTGTCGTTCTCACCAGTTCCCGTCGCTTCTGTCGCCGTACCTGTTCCGCCAGTGTATGCTTCAGCAATCCGCTCGGCAGACGTGACGATGCCTTCCATGTTTTCTTCATCGACCGGCGTGACAAGATTCTGTTCTTCAGCCGTTTGTGTCGTGTCGATGTCTGCTGTGACGGAAACGAGTACGCTCCGTTCGCCGAGTAGAACCGAGAGCATCTGTTGGATTTGTTGACGTACGTCTTTTTCGACTTGTCGCTTCAACGCCAATGGATCTGACGAGGAACCTCCAGCAACAACGGTCTGGTCGAGATCATAATACGTGAAGTATTGGTCCATAATTGAAATGTTTTCCGGTTTCAAGTTCGGGACACTCTTACTAATCAAATGATAGAGACCTTTTACTGTGTTTGGTTCTAAATTCGTCCCCGCTCCGATGTTCAAGACGATGGACGCGGTAGGCTCACCTTGATCTTCTGCCAAGAAGACAGACTTCTCAGGAAGTGAGATGATTACTTTCGCTTGATTGATTCCTTCAATCTGTGTGATGAGTCGCTCTAGCTCCGTCTGCATCGCACTACGTTCGATGACAGCCATCTCACGGTCTGTCGTTCCGAACCCTGCGTTTTCACTGAAGAAACTATAATCAATCGAGCCGGACTTTGGAATCCCGGCAGCAGCCAAACTCACTTTCAACTGATCGACCATTTCAGTCGGCACATACACGCTCACACCGTTCGAAGTCGCCTTGATTTCCGACTGTACCCCGTCTGCTGTCAACTTCTCTGTCACTTCGCCCGCTTCTTGAGCAGACAAGTTTGTATAGAGAGGTGCCATGTTTGGCCTTGAAAGGAAGAATGTGAGTACGAGGGCCGCGATTAGTATGACCGCGATCGAGATGCCCCATACGAGTTTACGTTTCGCTGGCATCGCCTTTAATGCACCGGTCATGGATTTGAATCGTTCTTTTAATTGTTCATTCATCGCAACTTGTCATCCTCTACAATTAAACTTGCATTCGCATCATTTCTTGATAGGCCTCAACAGCCTTGTTCCTCACCTCGATGGCAAGTTGCATCGCAATCGACGACTCTTCACTTTGAATCATCACCTGATGAAGGTCAGCTTTCCCGACCGCCAAATCTTTACGGGCTTGACTAGTCGCTTGTTGTGTCTCATTCAATGCGTTCATCGCTTCATTCAAGTATGACCCAAATTGAGATGGGTTCGTTTTATTCAGTGATGGCGTGAGTTCTGGGCTCATCAATTGAATTGGATTAATTTGCATCCGTTAACACTCCTTATCCTTTACCAATCTCCATCGCTTTTACGAGCATCGCCTTCGAGGCGTTCATCGCTGCAATGTTTGCTTCGTACGAACGAGTCGCACCCATCAAATCGACCATTTCTTTCAAGAGATCGACGTTCGGCATTTGTACGTACCCTCGCTCATCCGCATCGGGATGATTCGGGTTATAAGCCAATTTATACGGTGCATCGTCTTCGATGATTTGAGATACCTGCACCCCTCCATTAACGGCATCCATTTGCTTCCGGAATGGCGCTTCTTGCAACACGGTCATCTTTCGTGTGTATGGTTGCCACTCTCCGTCCACGAGTCTCCCGCGAGTCGTCTGAGCGTTGGCGATGTTCGCCGACACGGTATCCATTCGTAGCCGTTGTGACGTCAACGCTGAAGCTGAAATATGAAAACTATCAAACATTCCCATTGATTAACGACCTCCCCGAATAACAGATTTTAATCCCCCGAGCCTACGATTCAATTGCTCCATCATCGCCTCATACTGGAGTTGGTTTCGTGCCAGCTCACTCATTTCATAATCCAAGTCGACGTTGTTGCCATCACTCCTCATGGCGCCACCAGCTCGATCGATGACCTTCGACTGGGTCGAGTCACTCGGACGACCACCTTGCAGCTTGAGTCGCATCTCACTCTGAAGCGTCTGCTCAAACACAGCCTGTTTGGCTTTGAAATTCGGCGTATCAATGTTTGAAAGGTTATGACTGATGACCTTTTGGTTAAGGACTGAATGGTTGATGGCTTGCTTTAGTAATTGATAGTCACTACCAATCCAATTCACGGCGTTCACTCACTTTCATATAATGACTACTAAATATACCTCATTTGGAAAATCTACTATTTCATTGAAACAAATCTGTAACAGTTCTGAAAGATATTTTTTAAAACATAGGTAAATGGCTTAATATCTTTTTGTCGAATTCACGTCAAAAAGTGAAAATAATTACTTTTGTACTAAAAAAAACCGCCTCCTTATCAAGGAAAGCGGTTTTTTAGGAATAAAGTCCCTTTTAAAAGTGTTTTCAATGGAAATCACACATCGAAAGTTGTATTTCAGTTTGATTTCAGTTTTTGCAATTCAAACAAGAAGTTGTCATTTAATATCTTGATATACGTTCCTTTCATTCCTAAAGAACGTGATTCAATG
Organism: Exiguobacterium sp. KJ 601; assembly: GCF_027161185.1. Taxonomy (GTDB): domain Bacteria; phylum Bacillota; class Bacilli; order Exiguobacteriales; family Exiguobacteriaceae; genus Exiguobacterium; species Exiguobacterium profundum. The sequence continues at coordinate 1,556,816 of NZ_JADHZG010000001.1, forward strand.
ACCCCTGCACTTTCTAATTTCCGAAGTGCGTTGACGATGACCGAACGCGTGATTCCCACTCTGTCGGCAATTTTGGAAGCAACTAGCAATCCTTCGTTTCCACCAAGCTCTTCGAAGATGTGTTCGATTGCCTCAAGCTCTGAATACGATAACGAGTTAATCGCCATCTGGACGACCGCTTTCTTACGTGCCGACGTTTCGGCTTCCGCAGCCTTCTCACGAAGGATCTCCATTCCAACTACAGTTGCAGAGTACTCCGCGAGAACGAGGTCATCTTCTGTGAATTCATTCGCCAATCGACCGAGTACGAGCGTACCTAAACGTTCTCCTCCACCGATGATTGGAACAATCGTCGTCATGGAGTTGAGGAATAGATCGTGGTTCTCGACTGGGAACGCTGTATATTCACTATCGATATCGATGTTCGCTGTCGTTTCTTTCACATTGAACAAGTTCGAAGCATATGGCTCCGGGAACTGTCGATCGACTAAGAATGCTTTCATCCGGTCATTCTCAATCTGTTGTTTGATTGCAAAACCGAGAAGTCGTCCCCGACGGCTCACGATAAACGTGTTGGACTCAAGGACTTCACGCATTTTGTCCGCCATTTCTTTAAAGTCAACGTGCGCACTTGCCTCTTGTTGAAGCATTGTGTTTAATTGGCGTGTTTTTTCTAGTAAGTTCATATTCTCTATTTCCTCCCTGTATGTGCATACAGAATCTTATAATATATATTGGCTCAAATCACGATCGTCGGCGATGGAACCGACTTTTGCTTGTACGTAAGCTGGTGTGATTTCTACGGTTGTTTGTGGCATATCTGCCGCTTCAAATGATAAATCTTCTAAAACGCGCTCCATTATAGTATAGAGGCGACGTGCACCGATGTCATCGGTCTCACGATTGACATGTGTCGCAATTTTCGCAATTTCTTCAATGGCCTCATGCGTGAAACGGACCGTGATTTCTTCAGATTCTAACAAGGCCGTATATTGTTTAATGAGTGCCTGTGACGGTTCCGTCAAAATCTTGACGAAGTCTTCTTCCGTCAAGCTGCTCAATTCAACACGAATTGGGAAGCGTCCTTGTAGCTCTGGAATCAGGTCAGACGGCTTAGCCATATGGAATGCACCGGCCGCGATGAAAAGAACATGATCCGTTTTAACCGGTCCATACTTCGTGACGACCGTAGATCCTTCTACAATCGGAAGAATGTCACGCTGCACCCCTTCACGGGATACTCCGGCGTGATCTTGTGATTTTGTGGCGATCTTATCGATTTCATCCACGAAGATGATACCCATCTGTTCACTGCGCCGCACGGCTTCATCGTGGACTTCGTTCAAGTCCAGCAAGTTCTCTGCTTCTTCAGCAATGAGAAGTGGTCTTGCTTCACGAACCGTCAGCTTACGTTGTTTCCGTTTCTTTGGAACGATTTGACCGAGCATATCCTGAAGATTCGACAAACCTTCCATCCCTTGACCCTGAAACAAATCCATCGTCTGCTTTTCTTCTAATTCCACTTCAATCACGCGTTCTTCGAGTTCACCGAGTTCGAGCAAGCGTCGAAGTTGCGAACGGTCATTATTGGATGTGTCCGACGTGGTTTCTGGCTGTTGTGTCTGTCCGCCGAACAACGCTTCGAACGGATTCGATGCAGTAGGTGTCGCTTTTGCTTTTCCTTGTAGCGCATCTAAAAGGCGTTCCGTCGCCGCACGTTCCGCTGGCTCCTTCACATCTTCTTTTTTCTCTTCTTTGACAAGACGAACCGATGCCTCAACGAGATCACGTACCATCGATTCAACGTCACGACCGACGTAACCAACTTCCGTAAATTTCGTTGCTTCTACCTTCACAAACGGTGCACCGACAAGCTTAGCTAACCGTCGAGCAATTTCGGTCTTTCCGACCCCGGTCGGTCCGATCATCAAAATATTTTTTGGTGTAACCTCATCGCGAAGGTCTGCACTTAACTTTTGACGACGATAGCGATTTCGTAGAGCAATCGAAACTGCTCGCTTGGCATCCTTTTGTCCGATTACAAAACGGTCTAACTCCGTTACGATTTGTCTAGGTGTCAACTCTCGGTTCATTCAGCAGCGCCTCCAATCGTTTCTACAATGACTTGATCATTTGTATACACGCAAAGCTCACCAGCGATTTCAAGAGCGGCACGCGCGATTTCTTCAGCAGACTTTTCAGCAGAATGGCGTACGAGTGCGCGACCTGCCGCTAAGGCATAGTTCCCACCGGATCCGATTGCAAGAATTCCATCGTCCGGCTCAATCACTTCTCCATTCCCAGAGACGAGCAAAAGATGATCGGCATCCATCACAATCAATAGTGCCTCGAGTTGACGCAACATCTTATCCCCACGCCATTCTTTCGCAAGTTCTACCGCTGCTCGCGGCAAGTTACCGTTATACATTTCAAGTTTCGATTCAAACTTTTCAAACAATGTGAAAGCATCGGCTACGCTACCTGCAAAACCGGCAACGACTTTCCCGCCATAAAGGCGTCTGACTTTCTTCGCCTTGTTTTTCATGATGACGGCATTCCCGAATGTGACTTGGCCATCTCCACTCATCGCACATTGGCCATTGTGTCGAACTGCAAAAATCGTTGTTGCATGAAACATATCGTAACCTCCTACTTTCTTGGATGTGTCGCTTGATAAATCGACCGAAGTCGTTCGGTCGATACATGGGTATACCGCCCGGTCGTCGACAAGGACTCATGCCCAAGCAACTCTTGGACGGCACGCAAGTCCGCTCCCCGTTCTAACAAGTCCGTCGCAAAGCTGTGTCGCAACGAGTGCGGGGTAAGTGGTTTATGTACCCCACTGTCTTTTCTCAAACGTTTCATGACATAGCGGATTTGGTCTGTTGTCATCCGATTCCCTTTTTGACTCAAAAATAATGCGGTTTCTGTCGGGAGCCCGACACCTTTGCGTAATTCGATATAACGCTGCAAAGCATGTACGGCATATTGTCCGATCGGGACATATCGTTCTTTCTTCCCTTTTCCCATCACATGGACAAAGGATAAAACCTCATCGAACGAGGAAAGGTTCATCCCACACAGTTCTGCGACGCGGATTCCCGTCCCATAGAGCACTTCTACGATGGCGATGTCCCTCGCCTGTAAAAAAGGGTCTTCCTGCCTCGAGGCAGCCTCCAACAGTTGCTCGACTTCCGTCGGGACGGCAAAGGTCGGCAAGGACTGTCTCTTTTTCGGTGAGGTCAGGTCGTGGAACAACGGTTCTCCACCTTGTTCTCTTGCCATAAACTTCCCGAATTGCTTGAAACAAGATACTTTTTGGGACACCGTAGACGTGGCCAATTGTTTCTCATAAAGGACATATAAATAACGCCGCGCCGTCTGAGCATCGTAGGGATCTTGATGCGTCGATTGGCAATATGCGGCGTACTGGTCGAGCGTTTGCTCGTAAGAGCGTTTCGTATGAGGAGACAGTCGACGTTCAATTTGGCAGTAGCGTAAAAAGGATTGTCGATCCTCTAAAAATCCCATTTTATCGCCTCCTCGATGACTCGTAAAAACGCATGTTCTCGTCAAATCGAAATTAGCATAGCATACAGAATGTAAGGTGACAATAGATAGCCGTTCAATAATCTGAAAATTTTCAAAGTATGAAACAAAATACACAATTGAAATTTTACTTCAAAACAAAAGAGCCAAAAAATGGCTCTCCTGTTCAAAGATCTTTATACTGTTGTATCGTTTCTAACGCACGGTTCGCGTAACGCTCGTACCGTTCTTGTTTCTTCATTTTTTTCGGAGCGTCTTCTAGTGATGACACCAATCCGAAGTTTGCATTCATCGGTTGGAAGTGCTTCCCGTCGGCTGTCGTGATATAATGCGCCATCGAACCAAGCATCGTCTCACGCGGGAGAACGACGAGTTCTTCACCTGCGATCATCTTCGCCGCATTGATCCCAGCTAGAAGCCCGGACGCTGCCGACTCCACATATCCTTCTACCCCTGTCATCTGACCGGCGAAGAAGAGCGTGTCACGTGTACGCGCCTGATACGTCGGCTTGAGTAAGCTCGGTGAGTTGATGAACGTGTTACGGTGCATGACACCGTAACGGACGATGTCCGCATTCTCGAGTCCCGGGATGAGACGGATGATGCGCTTCTGTTCGCCCCACTTCAAATGTGTTTGGAAGCCTACCAAGTTATACAGTGTGCCCGCCGAGTTGTCTTGACGAAGCTGAACGACGGCATATGGACGTTTTCCTGTCTTCGGGTCTTCTAATCCGACCGGTTTCATCGGTCCGAAAAGAAGCGTCTTTTTCCCACGCTCGGCCATGACTTCAAACGGCATGCATCCTTCAAAGTAAATCTCTTTTTCAAACTCTTTTAACGGAACGACTTCTGCCTTGATCAGCTCTTCGTAAAACACGTCAAATTCTTCTTCTGTCATCGGACAGTTCAAGTAAGCGGCTTCACCTTTGTCGTAACGCGACTTCAAATAGACTTTATCCCGATCAATCGTATCACCATCTAGAATTGGTGCTGCCGCGTCATAGAAGTAGAGATAATCTTCTCCTGTGAACGCCTTGAGTGATGCAGAGAGGTCAGGGGAGGTCAAAGGGCCAGTCGCCACGATGACGATCCCTTCAGGAATCTCTTTGAGCTCTTCGTTGTGCACTGTGACATTCTCGTGGTTCTTTAGCTTCTCGGTGATGAATCCGGCAAACTCATGACGATCGACGGCAAGGGCACCCCCAGCAGGTACACTTGCCGTGTCAGCCGCCTTTAAGATGAGCGAGTCAAGCGTACGCATTTCTTCTTTCAAGACACCTACGGCATTTTGAAGACCGTTCGCACGTAGCGAGTTCGAACAGACGAGTTCTGCAAATTGATCCGTGTGGTGCGCCGGTGTTTGACGAACCGGTCTCATTTCATACAAATCTACTTGAATACCGCGCTTAGCGAGTTGCCAAGCCGCTTCGGAGCCGGCCAATCCAGCTCCGATTACAGTTACACGTTGTTGCAACATTAATCCTCCTCTTGCTGATGTACCTCGGTGTGGGTACAGTTCGTACATTGATATTTCACGCCGTCTTTAATTTTTTTCTCGACCATCAAACTGTCGCATACTGGACACGGTTTCGCAACCGGTTTATCCCATGAGACGAATTCACATTCCGGATAGTTCGAGCAACCATAGAAGAGACGACCTTTTTTACTACGACGTTCTACGATTTGTCCATCCTTACAGTTCGGACACGGGACACCGATTTCGACTTGTACCGGTTTCGTGTTCGTACAGTTCGGGAAGTTCGAGCACGCCATGAACTTGCCGTAGCGTCCCATCTTGATGACCATTGGTGACCCACAGACTTCACAATCGATTCCGGCAGGTTCATCTTTCACTTCGATTTTCTCGATTTCTTCTTCAGCACGCTTCAATCGTTTCTCGAAAGAACGATAAATCGGAGCGACGACTTCCGTCCACTCGACTTCCTTATGCTCGATCGAATCAAGAAGGGTCTCCATGTCGGCCGTGAACTGGACCGTGATGAAGTCGTTGAAATACTCATCAATCATCTCGATGACGAGTTCTCCAAGTTCAGTCGGTAAAAACTTTTTCTCTTCGAGAACGACATAACCGCGTCGTTGGATCGTGTCGAGTGTCGGCGCGTACGTCGACGGACGACCAATCCCGAGTTCTTCCATCGCTCGAACGAGTCGCGCCTCTGTATAACGAGGTGGCGGTTGTGTGAAGTGTTGTTTCGGCTCAATCGTTTCAAACGTCACGGTATCATCCACTTCGAGAGGTGGCAATAATCCTTCCTTCTCTTGGTTCGTGTCCTCAATGTCATCGTCTTTCGACTCGATATACACTTTCATGAAACCAGGGAATTTGACTGTCGACCCGTTCGCACGGAAAATCATCCCGTTCGACTCGACGTCGATTTTGACCGTATCAAGAACAGCTGGCGCCATTTGGCTCGCAATCAATCGTTCCCAAATCAACTTATACAGTCGCAACTGGTCACGTGACAGATATGGCTTCAAGGAAGCTGGGTCGCGCAATGCTGAAGTCGGACGAATCGCTTCGTGCGCGTCTTGGGCATTCGCTGATTTCTTTTCTTTTTGTTTCTGTGAGGCGACATACTCTTCACCGAATGTCGATTCGATATATTCCTTCGCCTCCGTCTTCGCCAAATCAGAGATACGTGTCGAGTCGGTACGCATATACGTAATCAAACCGACTGTACCCTCTTTTTTACCGAGATCGATTCCTTCATATAATTGCTGCGCGAGCATCATTGTCTTCTTCGCACGGAAATTCAATTTACGGGCAGCATCCTGCTGCAATGAACTTGTCGTGAACGGTAGCGAAGCGTTCCGCTTCCGTTCTTTCTTCGTTACATCAATGACTTTAAACGTATCATCAATGGTATTGAGGACAGATTGCGCGTCTTCTTCAGACTTCAATTCCATCTTCTTCCCATCTTTTCCGTAAAATGAAGTCTCGAACGTTTCCCCATCATGATTTAAATCAAGTTTAATCGTCCAATACTCTTCCGGGTCGAACGCGTTAATTTCGCGTTCACGGTCGATAATCATCTTCACGGCTACCGATTGAACTCGCCCTGCAGACAATCCTTTTTTGACTTTCTTCCATAATAATGGGCTCATCCCGTATCCGACAAGACGATCTAAAATACGTCGGGCTTGTTGTGCATCGACAAGATCGTGATTGATCTTACGTGGATGTTTAAACGATTCTTTAATCGCATCTTTCGTAATTTCGTTAAAGACGACACGACATTCTGTCGTTTCATCGACACCGAGTGCGCGTGCTAAATGCCAAGCAATCGCTTCCCCTTCTCTATCGGGGTCGGCCGCGAGAAAGATTTTTGTCGCTTTTTTCGCTGCTGTCTTCAATTCTTTCAATACCGGTCCTTTACCACGGATGGTAATATACTTCGGTTCAAAGTCGTGTTCGACGTCTACACCGAGTTGACTTTTAGGCAAGTCAATCACGTGCCCCATCGAAGCTTTGACCATATAATTCGGACCTAAATAACGTTTAATTGTTTTTGCTTTCGCAGGTGATTCGACGATCACCAGATATTTTGCCATACATCTGCTCCCCTTTTAGAGGTCATTTAAATCCCTACCATAATATTCATGTTCTCACCGGTTTGTCAACGTACAATCTTGAGATCTCGAATAATTTGATCGGAATTCGTCAATGGAATCGCACCTTCTTCAATCAACCGGTTCGGTCCCTCCGCGAGTGGATCAAGGGGTGAACCTGGCACCGCAAATACCGTTTTCCCTTGCTCTAGAGCATGTCCGACCGTATTCATCGTCCCACTCTTTCGTCTCGCCTGTATAACGACCAACGCATCGCCAAGACCACTGACCAAACGATTTCTTTCCAAAAATTGAATTTTTTGAATCGGCGTGTTTGGTACATATTCACTAAGTAAGACTCCCTCTTGTGGAATCTGTAAAAGCATGTCTCGGTTCGCCTCCGGATAGAGCCGGTTCAGTCCAGCTCCCAGTACCGCCACGGTCGGTCGACGAGCGAGAAGGGCTTGGGCGTGGACGAGCCCGTCGATTCCGAGGGCGCCACCTGAAACAGATACAGTTTCTTCTATTAAAGAGTGATAGTGATTCACGAGCGGTTGACTGATACGATTCAACTCACGACTTCCGACCATCGCAGTCGTTCTTTCTTGTAGTACCTCTAAATCTCCATGATAAAACAAGCAATATGGAGGGTTGGGGATGTCGAGTAACCGTTTCGGAAACAAGTCGTCTTCCCATGTGACGAAATGTTTATACGACTCCGATGCGTGCCAGGCTCGTTCAGCCCGTCTCCAGACATGTTCAGAAAATTGTGTGCGATGTGCTCCGAGTGTCCCGTTTAAATAATGATGCACAAACTCAACTGGCATTCGTGCTGCAGCAAACCGAGCTATTGTTTGATTCATCACAAACTCTCCTTTAAAAAAATGAGGGATGCAAGCATCCCTCAAGATTCTCATGTCGTCGGTTGACCCGTGACACATGCTTCGTATAATCCTTGCTGTTTCAAGACACGAATTAACGTTTCACCGATAACCGCTGGTGTTTCAGCGACTTCGATTCCATTCGCGTTCAATGTCTTGATCTTCTCAGCAGCCGTCCCTTTACCACCTGAGATGATTGCACCCGCATGTCCCATGCGCTTGCCTTCAGGAGCCGTCTGGCCGCCGATGAAACCGATGACTGGTTTCGTCATGTTGGCTTTTACCCATTCAGCTGCCTCTTCTTCAGCCGTTCCGCCGATTTCCCCGATCATGATGACCGCTTTCGTGTCCTCATCTTCGTTGAACGCTTTAAGCGTATCGATGAAGTTTGTTCCATTGACCGGGTCTCCGCCGATTCCAACAGCTGTCGATTGTCCGATACCTGCTGTCGTCAACTGATGAACCGCCTCATACGTGAGCGTCCCAGAACGTGATACGATTCCGACGTGCCCTTTCGTATGAATGTAGCCAGGCATGATGCCAAGTTTCGCTTCTCCAGGTGTGATGATACCAGGACAGTTCGGTCCGATTAAACGAGCCGGTTTGTCCTCGAGATAGCGCTTCACTTGAATCATGTCCACAACTGGGATCCCTTCTGTGATACAGATGATGAGCTCGATGCCGCTGTCTGCCGCTTCCATGATTGAATCCGCTGCGAAAGCAGGTGGAACATAGATGATCGATGCATTGGCACCAGTTGCTTCGACCGCTTCAGAGACGGTGTTGAAGACTGGAACGTTGTCGAGGACCGTCGTGCCACCTTTACCAGGTGTGACACCACCGACTAATTTCGTGTTATATGCGAGCATCTGTTCACCGTGGAACAGACCTTGCTTCCCTGTAATCCCTTGAATGATTACTTTCGTATCTTTATCCGCCCAAATACTCATGTCGTTTCCCCCTTATCGAACAAGTGCTGCGATTTTTTCTGCACCGTCAGCCATCGAGCTGGCCGTCGTGATCGCAAGTCCAGATTCATCGAGAATGCGCTTCCCGGCATCAACGTTCGTTCCTTCTAAGCGAACGACGAGTGGTAAGTCGAGTCCGATTTCTTTCGTCGCAGCGACAATCCCCTCTGCGATGATGTCACATTTCATGATCCCACCGAAAATGTTAACGAAGATCCCTTTGACCTGGTCATCAGACAAAATCAACTTGAATGCTTCTGTTACTTTTTCTTTCGTCGCACCGCCACCTACGTCGAGGAAGTTAGCGGGTTCAGCGCCGTAATGTTTGATGATATCCATCGTTGCCATCGCAAGACCGGCACCGTTGACGAGACAACCGATGTTTCCGTCGAGTGCGATGTAGCTGAGGTCGTGTTTTGACGCTTCTACTTCACGTGGGTCTTCTTCCGTCGTATCACGAAGAGCAAGGACGTCCGAGTGACGATAGAGCGCGTTGCTATCGAAGTTCAACTTCGCATCAAGCGCGATGACGTTACCGTCTTTCGTCGTGACGAGCGGGTTGATTTCCGCGATTGTGCAATCTGTCTCGACGTACACTTTATACAGCTTCATGACCATGTCACTGAACTTATTGACAAGTTTCGTCGGGACTTCCATTTTGAATGCGAGACGACGCGCCTGGAATGGACGTAAGCCTACGACCGGGTCGACGATCTCTTTATGAATCTTCTCTGGTGTATGTTCAGCGACTTCTTCGATGTCCATTCCACCTTCAGATGAACCCATGATGACAATTCGGCCGATCGAACGGTCAAGCACGAGTCCTAAGTAAAATTCTTGGTCAATCGCAGAACCTTCTTCGATATAGAGACGCTGGACAACTTTTCCTTCCGGACCTGTTTGGTGTGTCACGAGCGTTTTCCCGAGAATCTCTGAAGCATATTGTTTCACTTCTTCATCTGTCTTCGCAAGTTTAACACCACCCGCTTTACCGCGGCCACCTGCGTGGATTTGAGCTTTTACTACCTTCACTTCACCTTCAAGCTTCGCAGCAGCTGCAACAGCTTCTTCAACAGTAAAGGCCGGATAACCCGTCGGAACGGCTACCCCAAACTCTCTTAACAATTCTTTCGCCTGATACTCATGGATATTCATATGTTTTCCCCCTTAGTCCCCTTTAATATCGGCACGTCTATTGTAACGAAAAACTGAAAGCGCTGTCTATCGTTCTTGCTTTAAGTTTTCATCTTTTTTTCACATATATCCCTAGACAAATCAAATTTTATCCTGTTCCATCTGATAAAGAAACACAAAAAGTTCGGCAATGACTTGATAGACGTCCTCTGGAATCTGCTCTTCAATGTTCAAGGCCGACAGTAACGAGAGGAGCGCTGGGTCTTCATGGATAGGAATGCCGTTCGCTAAAGCAACTTCAAGCATCCGCTCGGCCACGATACCCGTTCCTTTTGCTACGACATGGGGCGCATCCATCGACTGCTCATAGGAGAGCGCCATCGCTTTCTTCTGGTCTTTCATATTTGGAGGTCCACCTTTCCGAGCGGTGCAAACGTTGCCGGAACGTGTTCACGCTTCGCTTCATACGAAAATGAAGACAGTTCGAATGACACCTTTTTTAAACCTTCTTTCAAAAGTGGTTCGTATGTACGGACGTATGGAGCCAAATCGTGTTGCTCATTGAATACACGTACGGACACGTAACGCTTTTGAATCAACACATCAATCCCGGTCTCACCATATCGCGGCGTTTCAAGAAACAAGACGATCCGCGCATGATCCGAGTCCATCGTCTCTCGTTTCGGGGCCTCTAGACGAAGTTGAACGTTTTCAAACGGACCCAATTGCGGTATGTGAAATGCTTGAGCGATGAACGGCGGGCTTTGGCTCGCGTTGAACGCTTCCTGCGCACGCACGAACTGCTCGAACTTCGGCTCACCTTTCGCTTTGAACAGTTCCCCGACGAGCGCTTTTACATCCTGACCTGCGCCGCTTTCTAACGCGGTTTTGCCGGCCGTCTTCACGGAGTCCGGCGTCAGCATCGGCTCTCGCATCAGGCGTCCGAGCTGTTCTCCTAACGCCTGCAGAGGGGACTTGACCGCCATGAGCGATTCTGTCGCTTGCGTGACGACCTTCAAGACGAGCTTCGGTTCAACGTCCGTGACGACCAGCTTATACGTGACGTTCTCTTTCACGTTCGCATTGACACCGACCCGGAAAATCCCTTGGGGCAGTTGCATGACCGCCTCGTTTCCAGGTAAGAGCTGCAACACCTTTCCGACGACTGTGTTCCCTAGTAATAGCGGGCGTGACGTCTGTTCCGTCACTTTGAACGGCATAACCCCTTGATGATCGATCCGCAACGCGACCACTCCTTTCACATATGCTTGATGGGGGCAAACGTACGGCGATGAATCGGAGTCACCCCAAGGCGTCTTAACCCTTCTAAATGAGCCTCTGTTCCATATCCTGCGTTTTTCGCAAATCCGTATCCAGGATACGTCAAATCATATTCTTCCATCATCCGGTCCCTTACCACCTTAGCGACGACACTTGCCGCGGCTATCGACACACTGAGCGTGTCCCCTTTAACCAATGACTGTTGAGGGATGTCGAGCTCGAGTTTCATGGCGTCAATCAATAGGGCGTCTACTTCTCCGACTTGATGAATCGCCTCTGTCATCGCTAGTTTCGTCGATTCGTATATATTGATGACATCAATCGTCTTCGGCTCGACGATGCCGACACCGACCTCCGCGACCTCGATGATGTGTGCGTATGCTGCATCCCTCGCCGTTTTGGACATTTTTTTCGAATCATTCAATCCCGCGAGATAGAACCCATCCGGTAACAAGACTGCCGCAGCCACGACCGGTCCCGCGAGCGGTCCCCGTCCGACCTCATCGACTCCGACAATTCGAGTGAAGCCTCGCGCCTTCCATTCATGTTCATACGTCATGCGACGTTCGAAATCGACCTGTAACGCCCGTTCTCGCTCGAATTGACGGTGTTTTTGCCGAAGCAACGTTTGCACGCCCGCTCGTGGGTCTCGTGACAAGGTCGGGAAGATTTGTACCCATTCTTCATATCGGATGTCCTCTAGTTGTTGTTTAATCTGTTGAATCGTCACGGTCTTCCTCCTATTCAAAAAAGCCCTGTGTGCACAGGGCTTTACGCCATTTCGTGATCAGCCGGTGTCTCAAGCGAGATCCGTCCGATTTTTTCATGTCGTAGTTCATTCAAAAGTAGTTCGCTCGCTTTTTCGAAATCGACGTAACCGCCACTGATGAGACCACGTTTTTTCCCGATCAACTCAAGGAGCTCAACGCTGTCCTCGGGTAACGTTTCAAGTTTGAATCGTTCCTTTAATTGTTCAGGATAACGAGCATGCAACTCACGAACCGTATACAAGGCGATATCATCCAAGTTGAGAATCTCGTCTTTGATAGCGCCGGTCGCGGCTAGACGATATCCGACAATTTGGTCCTCAAATTTCGGCCAGAGAATCCCCGGTGTGTCCAACAGCTCCATCTCGCCGCCTTTCATCTTGATCCACTGTTGACGCTTCGTCACACCAGGACGGTCGCCCGTGATGGCGATGTTTCGTCCGGCGAGACGGTTGATGAGCGTCGACTTCCCGACGTTCGGGATTCCGATGATGAGCGCACGGATCGGTCCGGGGTTCCGCCCCTTCTCACGCATCCGGTCATGCTTTTCTTTCATCAACTTCTGAGCACCCGTGATGAGCTGTTTCAAGCCTTTGCTATGTTTCGCGTCGACAGCGACAACCTCGACTTCTTCGCGTTTCAAGGCACGTAACCACGCCTCCGTCACGACGGGGTCGGCCATGTCTGCTTTGTTCAAGACGATGAGACGGGGTTTTCCCGCTGTAATCTCATCGACCATCGGGTTGCGACTCGACTGAGGCACGCGTGCATCTACGAGTTCGATGACGACATCGATTAGCTTTAATTTTTCAGTTACTTGTCTTCTTGCTTTGGCCATGTGGCCAGGAAACCATTGAATTGCCAAAAAAGCACCACCTTAATCTTCTACCGTGCCAACATCATCGAGTGGCCAGAAGATGAAGTTCGTCTTGCCGACAATCTCCTCTTTCGACACAAATCCGATCTCACGGCTGTCTTTCGAGTTTTGACGATTGTCTCCCATGACGAAGTATGATTCCTCTGGAACGACCGACTCACCCGTCACTTGTTCGAGTGTGAAGTTCTCGGTCAACGGGAACCCGTTCATCTGGGCACGAAACTCGTCTAAATACGGCTCTTCTACCGCTTCACCATTAATATAAAGCACATCATCTCGATATTCGAGCGTGTCGCCTGGGATGGCGATGACACGTTTAATATAGTCTTTTGATTCAGTCGCATGGAATACGACGATATCACCTCGGTCTAGCTCCCCAACATAGTTCGAAATTTTACTGACGATCATCCGATCCGCATTGTGGAGTGTCGGCATCATCGACTCTCCTTCAACGATGACAGGAACGAAGATGAACGTCCGGATGACGAACGCGATGACAAGAGCGACCACGATGGCTTTTAGCCAACTAAACACTTCTTTCAACTTCACTCACTCCTCTATCCATTTGAACTTATTGTACTAGAAAAAAAGAAGCTTGTCGCAAGCGACAAGCTTAATTCCCATCTTAACGACGGATTTCTTTAATACGTGCTGCTTTACCGCGAAGGTTACGGAGGTAGTAAAGTTTCGCACGGCGAACTTTACCGTAGCGTACGACTTCGATTTGTGCAACGCGTGGTGAGTGAAGCGGGAATGCACGCTCAACACCTACGCCGTAAGAAATCTTACGGACTGTGAATGTTTCGCTGATGCCGCCACCTTTACGCTTGATTACAACACCTTCGAAGATCTGGATACGCTCACGCGTTCCCTCTACAACTTTAACGTGGACACGTACTGTGTCACCAGGACGGAAAGCAGGTACGTCCGATTTGAATTGTTCTTCTGTGATTTCACGGAACAGTTTTTGTGTGTTCATGAATCATATCTCCTTTTTCTTCAATGTTCATATCTTCATATGCCCAAGCATCCAATAGCGGAACATCGGTAATCGATGGGTTTAACCCACATGCTCAAACATAGCATATATTTCTCAATCGCGCAACGATTGCAGAAACTTTTTATCGACATCCGTCAACTCGACATGTTCGAGCAAATCCGGACGTCGTCGATACGTGCGTTCGAGCGATTGCTCTCGGCGCCATGCCTCGATCCGGGCGTGATTTCCCGACAAGAGCACTTCCGGCACGGTCAATCCAAGAAAATCAGCCGGTCGTGTATAGTGAGGGTATTCCAAGAGACCAGTCGAGAACGAGTCATCTTCATGGCTCGCCTGATCGCCAAGTACATCCGGAATGAGCCTTACGGTCGCATCAATCATGACCATCGTCGCGAGCTCTCCACCTGTCAAAACGAAATCACCGATCGACACCTCGTCGGTCGCCAGTTCATCATGGATCCGTTGGTCGAACCCTTCATAATGTCCACACAGAAAGACCAGATGTTCCTCCTTGGCCCATTCTTCGGCCATTCGTTGATTGAACGGTTTTCCGGTAGGCGTCGTGAGAATGACCCTTGGGCTCTTCGCCTCAAGGGAATGAAACGCATCAAAGATCGGCTGCGGCGTGAGCAACATGCCCGCTCCACCGCCGTACGGATAATCATCGACTTTATGATGCTTGTTCGTTGAAAAGTCCCGAAAATTGAGGAACGACATCTCCACTTGCCCGAGCGTCTTCGCCCGACCGACGATGGAGTGATCGAGCGCATGAAACATCTCGGGGAACAACGTCAATACATCAATCTTCATCGTCAATCATTCCAGGGATCGGCGTGATGACGATACGCTTCGCATCGACATCAATCTCTTGGACGACCGATTCGATATAAGGGATGAGCGCGTCCGACTTTCCTGGTCGTTTGATGACCCATACGTCGTTCGCTCCATTCGTTTCAAAGATGTCGTCGACGACACCAATGACTTCCCCATCCACGACAGCCTCACAGCCGATGATTTCATGATAATAAAATTCGTGTTCGTCCAAGTCGTGGACGTGTTCGGCGTGGACATATAGTTTCAGCCCTTTATATTTTTCAATGAGGTTGATATTGTCAAACCCTTTGAATGTGACGAGGTGAAACTGCTTATGAGGACGATACGTCGTGATCGTCATTTCCTGTTTAGTTCCGTCGACATCAAGAAACAACGTGTTTCCTTTTTTAAATCGCTCTTCCGGAAAGTCTGTCGCCGCCAAAATCTTCACTTCCCCTTTCAGGCCGTGCGTATTGGCGATTTTCCCTACATATAACCAGTCCATCTTTTTCCCTCCTCAACAAAATAGGCCGACCTCAGAAAAGGTCGGCCACATCATTACTTCGCGTTTTTCGCGTTGTGGAATTTCTCCATGATCCCTGCTTTAGAGAACAAGTTGCGTACTGTGTCAGATGGCTTCGCGCCGTCTGCCAACCATTTGAGAGCGAGTTCTTCGTTGATGCGAACTTCTGCTTCTGGTTTTGCAACCGGGTTGTAGTGACCAACTTGCTCGATGAAGCGACCGTCACGTGGTGAACGTGAGTCTGCTACAACGATACGGTAGAAAGGTGATTTTTTTGCGCCCATGCGCTTAAGACGAATTTTAACTGCCATGGTAATATACCTCCATCATGTGTTTAAGAATTGACAACTTTTATAGTATACAGCTTTTTCGTTCGACTGACAAAAGATTTTGTTAGAAGAATGGAAGGCCGAGACCTTTTTTCTTCCCTTTCATTTGTCCTGACATTTGTTTCATCATCTTCTTCATGTCATCGAACTGTTTGATGAGACGGTTCACTTCTTGAATCGAGCGACCGCTCCCTTTTGCGATCCGCTTACGACGACTCGCGTTGAGCACTTCCGGATTGGCGCGCTCATGTTTCGTCATCGAGCGAATGATCGCTTCGACGTGATCGAGTTGTTTCTCGTCGATTTGGACGTTCTTCAACCCTTTCATCTTACCTGCACCAGGTAACATCGAAAGTAATTCATCAATTGGTCCCATGTTTTTCACTTGGGCCAACTGTTCAATGAAATCATCGAACGTGAATGACGCGTCACGAATTTTGCTTTCAAGCTCCTTCGCTGCGTCTTGGTCCATCTGTGTCTCGGCTTTTTCAATGAGCGAGAGCACGTCCCCCATTCCAAGAATCCGTGACGCCATGCGTTCCGGGTGGAATGGTTCGAGGGCATCCAACTTTTCTCCGAGACCGACGAATTTAATCGGCGCTCCCGTGACTGCCTTGATCGAAAGGGCTGCCCCGCCTCGTGTATCTCCGTCGAGCTTTGTGAGCACGACCCCGGTGATTCCGAGTTTCTCATTGAAACTGTCGGCCACATTGACCGCATCTTGACCCGTCATCGAATCGACGACGAGGAAGATCTCATTTGGTTTGGCAATCGTCTTCACATTTTCGAGCTCGCCCATAAGCGTCTCATCGATATGAAGGCGACCGGCCGTATCGATCAACACGAAATCGTGATGATTTGTTTTTGCGTACTCGAGTGCCTTCGTCACAATCTCTTCCGGCTTCACTTGATCACCAAGTGAGAAGACCGGTAAATCGAGTTGTTTTCCGAGTGTCTCGAGCTGCTTGATTGCCGCCGGACGGTAAATGTCCGCCGCGACGAGAAGAGGACTTCGGTTATGCTTTTTACGAATCAAGTTCGCTAGCTTCCCGATCGTTGTCGTTTTCCCTGCCCCTTGCAGACCGACCATCATGACGACTGTCGGTGGTTTCTGACTGAATGTGATCGGGACGACATCGCTTCCCATCAAGTTCGACAACTCTTCGTGAACGATTTTGACGACTTGTTGACCTGGCGTCAATGATTTCATGACATCCTGACCAACCGCGCGTTCCTTCACGTCATTGACGAATTGCTTGACGACTTTAAAGTTGACGTCGGCTTCGAGGAGGGCGAGGCGAACCTCACGCATCATCTCTTTGACATCGGCCTCCGAGATTTTCCCTTTACCGCGCATTTTTGAAAGTGTCGATTGCAATCGTTCTGATAATCCTTCAAATGCCATGCTTCAGCCCCCTACTCTAAATTCTCAAGCGCAGAAATCGTGGCGCTCACGTCATCGGTGAGCTCGACTTGACGTTTGAGGGTCTGAAGAAGTTGCTGGCGCTGTTCGAACTTTTCGAATAGGGCTAGCTTTTCCTCGTACTGTTCAAGCATCGTTTCTGTGCGCTTTATGTTATCGTAGACCGCTTGACGGCTGACTTCAAACTCTTCCGCAATCTCTCCGAGCGAGTAGTCATCTAGGTAATAAAGAGACATATAGTTGCGCTGTTTCGGTGTGAGGAGCGCTTGATAGAAATCGATGAGATAGTTCATGCGATTCGTTTTTTCGAGCGTCAAACCTTTCACCTCCACATGTTAAGTGAAATCCCTTTACAACTACCTATAGTACAGCCGTGCCTACTACTTGTCAAGTTTTTTTCTTAACAGCAAAACTTAGGCGAGGTCCTCGTTTGTGTCCTCTTTTTCTGTCAAAGCTTCCTCGTTCTTGTCTTCAAAAACGTCACCGAACAATCCAAGGACGAACTGTTCTGGATCAAACTCCTGTAAATCGTCAATCTTCTCTCCAAGCCCGACATACTTGACCGGGATATCGAGTTCGTTCCGAATCGCTAGGACGATTCCGCCTTTGGCCGTCCCATCGAGCTTCGTTAAGACGATTCCGCTCACGTTCGTCGCTTCTTTGAACGCTTTCGCTTGAACCATGGCGTTTTGACCCGTCGTCGCGTCTAATGCGAGCAATACTTCGTGCGGTCCGTTCGGAACTTCCCGCTCAATGACTCGTTTGACTTTTTCAAGTTCTTTCATTAGATTGACCTTATTTTGGAGACGTCCCGCCGTATCACAAATCAAGACGTCCATGTTGCGTGACTTGGCAGCCTGAACGGCGTCAAAGACGACGGCAGCCGGGTCAGACCCTTCCGTTTGACGAATGACGGGAACCCCGACACGTTCTCCCCATACTTGAAGTTGCTCGATGGCACCGGCACGGAACGTATCCCCTGCCGCGAGCATGACGGAACGCCCTTCAGATTTCAACTGGTGCGCCAGCTTGCCGATGGTCGTCGTCTTTCCGACACCATTGACGCCGACAAACAAGATGACCGTGAGTCCGTCTTGCATATTCAGTTCACGGTCCGATTCATCCTCTTGGAGGCGGTTCGCCACGACTTCGACGAGTGCGTCACGCACCGCGACCGGGTCCTTCAGATTACGTCGCTTCACTTCTTCTTTCAAATCTTCGACGAGATCCATCGTCGTCGTGACGCCGACATCCGCTTGAATGAGTAAATCTTCGAGTTCATCGAAGAAATCTTCATCCACTTCGCGGAAGCGATAGACGAGGTCGTTGACGGCACTTGCAAAGCCGTCACGTGTCTTCGTCAACCCCTCTGTAAACTTTTGTGACACCTCTTGGGTAGATGTCGTCAACTTCTCTTTTAATTTCTTGAAAAAGCTCAACGTGATTCCTCCATCTCTTCATCCATTTCAACGACACGTTTTGCTTCAGACAGTTCGACCGATAATACCTCGGATACCCCGTTCTGTTGCATCGTGACGCCATATAGTGTATCCGCCGCTTCCATCGTCCCTTTACGGTGCGTGATGATGACGAACTGCGTGTCGATCGACAACGTCCGAATGTATTCTCCGAAACGATGCACGTTCGCCTCGTCAAGGGCCGCCTCGACCTCATCGAGAACACAAAACGGTACCGGACGCGTCTTCAAAATCGCAAACAATAGAGCGATGGCCGTCAGCGCACGCTCTCCACCAGATAACAGACTGAGTGTCTGTAACTTTTTACCTGGTGGTTTGGCGACGATTTCGATTCCTGTGTTCAACAAATCCGATTCGTCGACCAATTTCAAATCCGCTTCCCCGCCACCAAAAAGCTCGGTGAACGTCTGTTTGAAATGCGCCCGGACGCTCGTATACGTCTCTTTGAAGAGGCGTGTCACTTCGCGGTCCATCTCGGCGATGATCTCATATAAATCTTCTTTTGCACTGACGAGGTCATCCCGCTGTTCGGACAGGAACGTGAACCGTTCGTGGACACTATCAAACTCTTCGATCGCATTTAGATTGACCGGTCCGATTTCTTCGATTTGACGAACGAGCAACTTAAACTCCTCTTTCGCCTCTTCTAACGGGATTTCGAGTGCCGGCAATAGTTCTGCGACGAGTCCGTTCTCTTCTAACACATCGAGCTTCCATTGTCGTTTCAGCTCGAACTCTTGTTTCGCCGTTTCAAGTTTTCGAACGACAGCTTCAGCTTGACGTCTTGCCTCCGTTGCCTGATCGACCCGTTGACGTATGATCCGATACGCCTCTTCGTTCGTCTTGAGTGTTGCCGTCACTTCTTGAAGCCGCTCTTGAATTTCTTTGAAATCCAGTTTGGCAGTAGCAAGCGTCGCCTCAAGTTCCATAGACGACACGACTTCTCCACTCTCGAGCCGCGTCAGTTCACGCTCCATCTGATCGCTTCGTTCCTGCAGACGATTTTGTTCGGTCGTCAAACGGTCCAATTCATATCGGACCCGTTCTTCTTCGAGCGTGTGCCGCTGAAGATCGAGCTCGTTTTGACGAAGCATCGATTCCAGTTGGCCCGTGCTCTCAGCACTTTTCGCCTGCTCGGCCCGAAGCGATTCGAGACGAGAACGAATGTCAGCTTGTGCGCGGTCTGTATCGGCCAATTCAATCGTCAGTCGCTCTAATTCGGCAGTCGCTGTCTCGATCGTCCGCTCGTAGCGCATCATTTCATGATCGAACAGTTCAAGTTGTGACTTGGCATCGAGGGAGGCACGTTCCGCAGTACGGTAGGCCGACTCGACTTCACGGAGGTTCGTTTCAACGGAACGTTTCTCATCCCGAAGTTCAGATAATTGACGCGTAATGTCCGTCAACTGTTCTGTATACTCTTGAAGACGTGTTTTTTGTTCATGCAACATGGCGAGCCCTTGGGTGAGACCTTGTTTCAAGTCATCCAATTCGCGCGACTGCGTGAACAGGGCCACGCCCTGCTTGCGACTACCACCCGTCATCGAACCACCGACGTTGACGATGTCCCCTTCTAACGTGACGACACGGAAACGATAACCCGTCGATTGGGCGATGCGGTTCGCGACTTCAAGTGTCTCCGCCACGAGCACTGAACCGAGCAACGACTTTTTCAACGTCTCGTATGATGCATCTGTTTCAACGAGTTCCGACGCCACCCCGACAAATCCGTTCATCGAGTCGAGTCGATCTAACACCTCACTCGGCACGAATCTCGGTTTGATCGTCGTCATCGGCAAGAATGTCGCCCGTCCTGCGTTGGCTTTTCGTAATTTGTCAATTTCACGGCGCCCCACTGACTCATCTTGTACGACCACATGCTGCTGTGTCTGCCCAAGTGCCGTTTCGATGGCCGCTTCATACGAAGGACGGACACGGATCAGTTCCGCGACAGCACCAAGGACACCTGATGAACGGTCTTTTAAGACGAACTTGACCGCATGGAAATAGCCTTCATACGATTGCTTCATCCGTTCGAGCATCTCGATTCGGTCTTCCGTCTTCTGACGGCGGCGTTCGAGGTCGTAGAAAGACGATTCGGCTCGTGTACGTTTTTCACGAATTGCCGTCTCTTCGTCCCGAAGTTGCGTCTCTTTTTGACTCAGTTGTTCAAAGCGACTTTGTACCGCTTCATACTGCTCTCGAGTCGCCAAAAGAGTCGCTTCCTGCGAGGAACGATCATCGAGACGATGTTTGTTCTCGCGTAGAAGGCGTTCTTTCGACTCGACGGCGACATCGATATCCCGTTGTTCCCGCTTTTGTTGGTTACCGATTGTCGCTTTCGTTGTCGCGAGTTCGAACGCCTCACTTTGTAACGCTTCGATTTCAGCATTGAAATCACGAGAGGCGGCTTTCAACTGTTGTTGAAGTGACTCTCTCGTCGCAGTCGTTTGTTTCAACGTGTTTCCTTTTTGGTCAAGTTCTTCATGAACGACCTTCAATCGCGCTTCAAGCTCGGTCATCTCTGCACGTACTTCTTCACGTTGTCGGATGAGTCGTTCTTTCATCTCGGCACCGTGTTCTTCTTGTGCTTTTGCGAGCTTGATGTCACCCGTCAAACGCTCGACATAGGTCGAATGCTCCCGTTCTTTTTGGTTCAGCTCTGTCAATTCTTCGCGTAACTCGGCGAGCTTCGCTTCGAGCCCGCTACGTTCCTCCGTGAGGTCACGTAACGAACGGTCACAGTCAGATAACTGTTGAACAGATTCCACGTGACGTGCGGACACTTGCTCAATCTCCTGTTGGAGCAACTGAATTTCTGCGCCCATGATTCCTGTTTCGAGTTCATCATGTCTCGCTTTGGCGACTTTGTACTCCCGAGCGAGCGCCGCTTGTTCACGGAGCGGTTCGACTCGGTCCGCCAACTCGAATAAAATGTCATCGACCCGGGACAAGTTTAATTCGGTGTCCTGTAACTTGCGTTCAGCCTGTTTTTTCCGCTGACGATATTTCAATACACCGGCTGCCTCTTCGATGACGGCACGTCGATCTTCCGGTTTCCCAGAAATGACTTGTTCGACCCGCCCTTGACCGATGATGGCGAATGCATCTCGTGAAAGACCTGTATCCATAAATAAATCAATCACATCTTTTAACCGACATGGTTTTTTATTCATAAAATAGTCGCTGTCCCCACTTCGGGTCACGCGACGGGTCACACTCACTTCTTCATATGGGAGACGCAACTGTTCGTCTCGATTATCGAGAACGAGGGTGACCTCGGCGACATTTCGGTGATTCTCTCCTTCACTTCCGGCAAAGATGACATCTTCCATCTTGGCACCACGAAGTGATTTGGCCGACTGTTCTCCGAGTACCCAGCGAACAGCGTCCGATATATTGGATTTCCCGCTCCCGTTCGGCCCTACTACAGCCGTGACGCCGGGACGGAAATCTAATTCAATTCGCTTGGCAAATGATTTAAAGCCAGCGAGTTCGATTCGTTTTAAGTGCATCGTGACCATCCTATCCGCAGTAAGCATTCATCTGTATATTTTACCACAGTTAACAGTTCGTCAAAATGCCCGAATCATGCTATTCTAAAAAGAACTGTAGAAAGGGGAATACAGATGACGAATGAACAGATGATTGAAGCCATTTTGGATAAAATGAACATTATTAACCGCGGTGCAATCAAAGCGGAAGAATATAATGCGGCTGATCCGTCAGCGGTGAAAGAGATTTACGAGTACGTGATGACACGCTCTTCGCTCTCTTTGTCGGAAGTCGATGGTATCGTCGAAGAACTCGGTCAATTGACATGAAAAAGGAGTGGACCCCCAAGCGGTCCACTCCTTTCGTTTATAAATCTGCGTAGCGCCGATTAAAGGCAATAAGCGCTTCTTTAGCAGCCAATTGCTCGGCTTCTTTTTTCGAACGTCCGACCCCTTCACCGACGATGTCGTCGCTGAGGCGTGCATGTGCGACGAATTCCCGGCTATGCGCCGGTCCGCGTTCCTCGATGATTTCATACGAAACAGGTCCGAGTCCTTCCCGTTGGACGCTCTCCTGTAACTGGCTCTTGAAATCGGTCTGTTCTTCGAATACTCCCGCTAAGACTTTCGGAAAAACCGCTTCGGCGAGGAATCGTTCGACGGCCTCAATTCCCTGGTCCAAATAAAGAGCACCGATATAGGATTCGAACACGTCGGCAAGCAGTGCCGGACGTTTTCGTCCACCGGTCAACTCTTCACCTTTCCCAAGCAAGATGAAGTCAGAGAAAGCATAAGCTTCCGCAAAATTCACGAGTGACGGTTCACATACGATCGCCGCTCGTAATTTCGTCAATTCCCCCTCGGAGCGCTCCGGATAAGTCTCATAGAGAAAGCGAGATACGGTCAGTTCTAAAACAGCATCCCCTAAAAATTCTAAACGTTCATTGTCTTTTCGTAACCCGCGTTGCTCATTCACATAAGATGAGTGTGTGAACGCCTGCATCAACAAGTCGTGATTCGAAAATTGAACGTTCAACCGTTCTTCCAATGATTTAAATAGTTCCAAGATGCGTGCTCGTTCCATCTCCTGACGCCGACGCCGTTGCGCCGACCCTTGACGGTCAAACCGTCGTTTGTCTTTTGTCATAGTTCCCTCCATGAATAAGCACAAGCCCACCGCCCGGAACCGAGCGGTGGGATGGCTTGATTACAATTTTGTTTCGATGTAAGCCACTACGTCGCCAACAGTCGCAAGCTTCTCAGCGTCTTCGTCTTCGATCGTGATGTCGAATTTGTCTTCGAGGTCCATCACCATTTCCATTACTTCAAGTGAATCCGCACCAAGGTCATCCTTGAACGATTTGTCTGCTGTGATCTCAGATACGTCTTTCCCGAGTTTCTCAGCAACTGCTTCTTGTACGTCTACTAAAATTTGTTCTTTTGTCATGATAAAATCCCTCCAAAGGTAAGTATATTAAATGTCAGTCTGTTGGTAAAGTTCTCTTTTACGCCATCGTCATGCCGCCATCGACGGCAATCGTCTGCCCGGTCACATAAGCGGCTTGTTCCGATGCGAGGAAGGAGACAAGGTTCGCCACATCCTCCACCTGTCCGAAACGGTTGAACGGAATCTGCTCGAGTGTAGCCTCTCGTTGCGCATCTGTCAAGGCATCGGTCATATCCGTTTGAATGAACCCTGGACAGACGGCATTGACCGTCACGTGACGTCCCGCTAGTTCGCGCGCCACCGATTTTGTCAATCCGATCAACCCTGCTTTTGCAGCCGCATAGTTCGCTTGTCCTGCATTGCCGGTAATCCCGACAACCGAGGCGATGTTGATGATTCGACCTGCTTTCGACTTGAGCAAAGGTCTCGTGACGGCTTGCGATGTCAGAAAAGCGCCTTTCAAGTTCGTCGACAGCACATCTTCGAAATCGGCTTCTTTCATTCGCATGAGTAACCCGTCACGCGTGATCCCTGCATTGTTGACGAGACAATCGACGCGTCCGAACGTATCGACTGTCGTCTTGACGAGCGCTTTGACATCGTCAGCATTGGATACATCTGCTTTCACGGCGATGGCTTCGCCGCCTGCATCCGTGATCATGGCCACGACATCATTCGCCTTTTGTTCACTACCCGAGTAGTTCACGACGACCCGAAAGCCGTCTTCCCCTAAACGTTTCGCGATGGCCGCCCCGATTCCCCGGGACGCCCCTGTCACGATCGCCACTTGATCATGCACGTACTTCTCCTCCTAACGAGGCGACTTCTTCGAGCGTAGTCGCCTTTTGAATCGAAACGTTCGAGTCGATTCGTTTAATCAATCCTGAAAGCGGTGAAGATGGGCCGAACTCGATGAACGTGTCTACGCCGTCTGCAATCGCCTTGCGCACACATTCTTCAAAACGGACAGACGAATACAGTTGTTTCGTCAATAACGCCTTCAACTGTTCAGGGTCACGATGTACCGCCGCGTCCACGTTCGAAATCAAGTCGATGGAAGCCGCTTTAAATGGCGACGAGGCAAGAACGTCTTGGAAACGTGTTGCTGCTGGCATCATGTAGGAACTATGGAACGCTCCAGATACGTTTAACGGCAATACCCGCTTCGCACCGGCAGCCTTCAATTCCACGCTTGCTTGTTCGACCGCGTCGACATGCCCTGAAATCACGAATTGACCAGGACAATTCAAGTTGGCGATTTGAACTAAATTCCCACTCGCACTGATTTTTTCAGTGATATGAAGCGCTTCTTGAAGATCGGTCATCCCGACGACTGCTGCCATCGTTCCATCCTTCACTTCAGACATCAACTGTCCACGCGCCCGGACGAGAACGGTCGCTTCTTCAATATCGATGACACCCGCACTGACGAGCGCCGCATATTCACCGACACTATGCCCGATGACGACATCTGGTGCCGCACCGCTCTTCGCATAGGCTTGCGCGAGGAGCGAAGCGTGCGCCACGATGGCCGGCTGTGCAATTTCCGTTTCTTGTAGGTCTTCCTTCGACCCGGATGACATGACTTCAAGTAGGTCAAATCCGAGTCGACGTCCGATTGCTTGAAGCGTTTCAGGATAATCTAAAAAGGTTTGTCCCATCCCAACGGCTTGGGAACCTTGCCCTGGAAACACCCATGCTACTTTCCCCATATCTTCACCTGCTTTCGCTTAGTCTATCGCTTTGGCACGCTTGATTTTTTCAACGACATCGTGATCTACCATGATTTTCGCCTGTTTCAACGCACTCATGATGGCGAGTGCATCGCTCGACCCATGCGCCTTGATGACCGGTGCATTGATCCCGAATAATCCGGCTCCCCCGTGTTCGCGATAATCCAACGTTTCTTTTAATCGTCTCAATTTCGGTTTTAAGATGAGAGCGGCGAGTTTGGATACAAGGTCACTCGTGAATTGTTCTTTCATCATCTTCATGAGCATCGAAGAGGAGCCCTCCACACCCTTTAACAAGATGTTTCCGGCAAATCCTTCGGTCACGATGACATCCACATCACCTGACATCGCTTCACGCGCCTCGACATTCCCAACAAAATGGACAGGTGCCTGTTCAAGGAGGGGGAACGCTTCTTTTGTCAGCGCATTTCCTTTACCGGCTTCCGTCCCGATATTGAGAAGAGCGACACGCGGTGTCTTGATGCCACGGACATGTTCCGCATACAGCGAACCCATAATCGCATAATCCACGAGGTGTTCAGCTTTTGCATCCGGATTCGCTCCGACATCCAGTACGACGACACCACTACCAGTATATGTAGGGAACGTCGGAGATAATGCCGGACGCTCGATTCCTGGGATTCGCCCGATGATGAAAAGAGACGCCGCCATCAATGCGCCGGTATTCCCGGCAGACACGAGAGCATCCGCTTTTCCTTCTTTGACAAGCTGAGCTGCCACGACGAGCGAGCTATCCTTTTTACGGCGCACCGCCCGTACCGGTTCGTCTTCACCTGTGATGATTTCACTGGCTGGGACAACCGTCACACGAGGATCATCAAGACCGTATGAGGCAATTTTCACCTCATCACCAACTAAAAAGAGTTCCATCGGTTCATTCGGATATTGCGCGACGAACCGTTTCACACCTTCTACAATCGCCTTCGGTGCGTGATCGCCACCCATTGCATCAATCGCTAACTTCATGCTTACTCCTCCTCACCACGTCGGTAAATCGTGAAGTCGCCGTCAAAGACGCACTCCTCACCGACATAACTTTCAACTGTGACGTCCGTTCTCCCGTCCCCTCTTAGTTTCATCACACGAGCCTTGGCAACGACTCGCTCTCCAAGATGGACTTGGCGACTAAAGCGAATATCCGCTTTAGTGGTCAACGCCAATTCATCATTGATGAGCGCCACCGCTAACGAGTTGGCTTGCGCGAACAAGACGTGTCCACGGGCAATCTCGTTGCGGCTAAAGACGTGTTCTTTCTCTATATCGAGGACTGAGATCGCAGAGTCATCTAGCTTCAAGTCAATCATATCACCGATGACCTCGCTCATTGAAAGCGATTTGACTTCATCGAGATGTTCGGAAGCCACATGTTTGATTCGTTCCCGCACTTCTGGAATTTTTAATTCCATCCGGTCGAGTCGAATTGTTTGGATGCTGACAGAAAACTGCTTTGACAGTTCTTCGTCTTTGATGAACGGGTTATGCTCAATCGTTTCTTGTAACAAGCGTTGCCGCTCTTTCTTAGGTACCCGCATTCAGTTCCCTCCTAAACTAATCGCTAAAGAACTTAATACCTGGTACTAATAGCAGTATATATTCTTTAGTCGTCATTTTCAAGTACTATTCTAACCTTTCCCCAACGAGAAGGTCGAGTTGTTTCAAATAACCACGTAACCCTTCATATTGAGCGTCATGCCAAAAGGCGTCGCTCCCAAGAAGTTTCACGGCATCTTGCATGGCCACTTCCATCACTTTCAAATCGAGAACGGGATCGGCGACCCGGAAACTTGGGAGACCACTCTGTGCGGTCCCGAAGAAATCACCAGCCCCACGTAACTCTAAATCTTTCTCCGCCAATACGAACCCATCGTTCGTCTCCGTCATCGTTTTCAGTCGAACTTTCCCGACATCTGACTTTGGGTCCCCGACGAGGATACAGAACGATTGATGGGCACCACGACCGACACGGCCACGCAACTGGTGTAATTGCGCGAGACCGAAACGCTCGGCGTCATGGATGATGATGAGTGAAGCGTTTGGAACGTTCACCCCGACCTCGACGACCGTTGTGGAGACGAGAATCTGTGTCGCGTTGTCGGCGAATGATTTCATGACCTCGTCTTTTTCTGTACTCGATAGCTTCCCATGCATCAGACCAACACCATAGTTCGAGAAGCGTTCTTTCAACAGCTCATACAGTGCCGTCGCACTCTCCACTTCTAATGTATCCGACTCCTCGATGAGAGGTGCAATCACATACGCTTGACGGCCGAGTGCAAGTTCCCGATCGACCATTGCATGCACACGATCGATCTGGTCGTGTTTCGCCCAATACGTTTCAATCGGCTTTCGTCCTTTTGGCATCTCATCGATCGTGGAAACATCCATCTCTCCGAACGCACTGATGGCAAGCGTCCTCGGAATCGGCGTCGCGGTCATATATAAGACGTCCGCGAATTCAGCTTTATCGCGAAGTTTCTTCCGTTGTTCGACACCAAACCGGTGCTGTTCGTCCGTGATCGCCAAATGTAAATTCGAAAATTCGACCGGTCCTTGGATGAGCGCGTGCGTCCCGACGATGATGTCGACGTTACCCGATCGGATTGCCGTCAGTAGGGCTTCGCGCGCCTTCCCTTTCACTGAGCTCGTCAGGAGGGCAATCGTGATGCCAAACGGTTCAAATAATTCCTGTAACGATGTCGCATGTTGTTCGGCAAGGATTTCTGTTGGCACCATCAAGGCCCCTTGATACCCGGCCGTCACAGTCGCATACAAGGCAATCGCGGCAACGACGGTCTTCCCGCTCCCGACATCCCCTTGTAACAATCGGTTCATCCGTTCTGGTTTTTCAAGGTCAGATACGATTTCACGGATGACCCGTGTCTGGGCTCCTGTTAACGGGAATGCGAGCCGTTTGACGAATTCATTCAATTGATGCTTATCGAGGTGAAGGGCCCGACCGTTTCCTGACCGCTCCATTTTCCGAAACGCCTGTAATTTCAACTGATACATGAGACACTCTTCATAGACATAGCTTCGTCTCGCCTGTTTATAGGTCTCCACTGTATCTGGAAAATGCATCCCACGTAGCATCGTCATCCGGTCAACTAATCGATAGCGGTCGCGAATAGTATGCGGGACCTGTTCGGGCAGATCGTTCACCTGCTCAAAAGCGAGTTTAACGATTCTACTGAAATTCTTTTGTGTCAGTCCGGCACGCAATGAATAAATCGGTTGCAGTCCGCCTGACGGGGCACCAAATTCAAGGTCGGTCGCGCTGATCGCCATCCGGTTCATGTCCCATTTCCCTTTGACCGTCACCGTCTCCCCAATCACCAATTTTTCTTTATAGAAGGCACGGTTGAACATCGTCACTTGGACGGCGTATCGGTCTTCGAGTAACAACCGGAACTGGAGACGATTTTTCCCTTTACTATAGTAACGAACGAGCGGTTCGCCTTGGACTGTCCCGCTCCATTTGACGAGGTCGCCGTGCACAGCCGTCGTCACCGTCCCACTATTATAATTCTCATAACGAAACGGGACGTGCTCAAGCACGTCCTCGATTCGAACAAGTCCCATCACTTCTAACTTTTTGGCCATTTCTGGCCCGACCCCTTTCAGCGTCGTCAGTTGATCATTGTTTTGCATCTTCTTTCGCTCCAAATATATTTCGTTCGAGGCGACGAGCCGTCGGTGTATTGGCAAGTCCACCTTTAGCGGTTTCTTTTAAGGCCGTCGGCATCATTTGGCCCACTTCATGCATCGCCGAGATGACCTCGTCACAAGGAATACGTGAGGTAATCCCCGCGAGCGCCATATCTGCTGCGACAATAGCGTTGGCACCGCCCATGGCGTTTCGCTTGACGCATGGAACTTCCACCAGCCCCGCCACAGGATCACAGACGAGACCGAGCATATTTTTTAGGGCTATCGCAAATGCCGTAGCCGACTGGTCCGGTGTCCCGCCAGCTGCTTCAACGATGGCCGCGGCTGCCATGCCTGTCGCCGACCCGACCTCGGCCTGACATCCACCAGCCGCCCCTGAAATCGAGGCGTTGTTCGCCACGACGAATCCGAACGCACCTGACGTGAACAAGTAACGGATCATCGCGTCGCGGTCCATTTCAAGGCGATCTTTTACCGCAAACAATGTTCCCGGTACGACGCCCGCGCTTCCCGCTGTCGGTGTCGCACAGATTCGTCCCATCGCCGCGTTCACTTCGTTCGTCCCGATCGCTTTCGACACCGCATCTAAAATGAGATCCCCAGCGAGCGACTTGCCTGAACGAATATACTCTTGCATGAGTACGGCATCATTACCCGTCAATCCCGTAACCGACGTGACACCTTGGAGTGCACGTTCGACCGCTTCTTCCATCACCTCAAGATTTCGGTCCATCATCCCGATGATGTCCTCACGACTGGCGCGTCTGACGTGCATCTCTTGCTCAATCATCACTTCAGAAATCGGGATATTCCGTTCTGTTGCAATCGTCACTAATTCCTCTACTGATTTAAACATCACACATTCTCCTCATTCCCCAAAAATAGCTATCCGTTCGATTTGCGGTAACCGTTCCAGCTCTGCTAACACTTCCTCAGGAATGGTCTCATCAATCTCAATCGCCATCAACGCCTGCATCCCTTTTTCATGGCGGCTCACTTCCATATGACCAATGTTTAATTGGTGATTCGCCAACACACCGGTCACAGCCGCGATGGCCCCGAATCGATCATGGTGCAAGACGACGAGTGCAGGCCCCCCACCTGTCAGTTTCAACGGGAATCCGTTCAGTTCGGTAATTTCAATCGTTCCCCCGCCGATTGAGATCCCGACAATCTCAAATGTGCCAAATTCATCTTCGAGTAAGACCCGGGCCGTATTCGGGTGATCCGTCAACAGATCACTCGTCTCAAAAATGACCTCGATCCCTTTTTCACGGGCGATGTCTAACGCTTGTGGGATTCTCAGATCGAATGTATCGAATCCCATGATTCCACCGACGATGGCCACATCCGTACCGTGTCCCCGATACGTGTCAGCAAACGACCCATAAAATGTGATGTGCGCGGTACGCGGCGTTCTCCCGAACAACTTACCAGCCATCAAGCCGATGCGGGCAGCACCTGCTGTATGCGAACTCGACGGTCCGACCATGACCGGGCCAATAATGTCAAACACACTACGATATTTCATCAATTTTTCCCCCTTTCAAAAATCCCTACCTTCATTATACAGAAGGTAGGGATTCGAAACAGCTTATTCCACACTAAAAATATAAGAGTAAAGCGGTTGTTTACCGTCGTGAACTTCAATTTCAATCTCGTCGTTCACCGATTCGATATATGACGTCAACGCTTCTACGTCCGATGCAGAAGAGCCTTCTCCTGTTAAGATCGTGACGATTTCGTCGTCTGCGTCGATGAGCGCATCGACTAATCGTTTAGCCGCTTCTAAACTCGATGGAGATGAAGAAACGATTTTCTTCTCAGCAATCGCCATGTGCTCATCTTTTTTGATTTCAACGCCATCGATGCTCGTATCACGAACAGCGTACGTCACTTGACCGGACTTCACTGTCGCCGCTGCCGCTTTCATCGCTTGTTCATTCATCTCGACATCCGCTTCAGGATTGAATGCGATGGCTGCCGCAAGACCTTGTGGGACGGTCTTCGTCGGAATGACCGACACGCCGCACGGTGCGACAGACGCCGCTTGTTCAGCCGCCATGATGATGTTGGAGTTGTTCGGGAAGATGAAGACGTGTTCCGCATGTGCCGATTCAATCGCCTTGACGATATCTTCCGTCGACGGGTTCATCGTCTGACCACCTTCGATGACGTGGGCCGCCCCGAGTGAACGGAACAGTTCGCTGACGCCTTCACCCATTGCGACCGTTACGATGGCAAATGGTGCTTTCGGCTTCACCGCTTGTTGAACACCGTGTTGGTTGGCGCCGTGTTCTTCTTCAAGAATCGTCGAGTGTTGTTGACGCATGTTCTCAATTTTGACTGCGACGAGTTCACCGAAGCGCTGACCTTTCGTGATGACCTCACCTGGCGTCTCGACGTGAACGTGGACTTTCAAGAGCTCCTCGTCCGCGACGACAAGAAGAGAGTCCCCGAGTTCAGACAACTCGTTTCGGAATGCATCTTCGTTGAACGGTGCATCTTTCAACTTGTCCTCTTGGAAACGGACCATGATTTCCGTACAGTAACCGAATTCGATGTCCTCTGTCGACATGAATCCTTGCGCCGCATGCGCATGGTGTTCTGCTTCAATCAATGCATCCATCACCGGAGTATGTGGTTTTTCGAGTTCTTTTCCTTCAAGACTCGCAAGGAATCCTTCGTAAATGACGAGAAGTCCTTGACCACCTGAGTCGACGACCCCGACTTCTTTTAACACCGGTAACAAGTCCGGTGTACGGTCTAACGAAGCTTTTGCTTCGACGATGACACGTTTCATGAACTCTGTGAAATCACTTGTCGACTCAGACGCAAGGAGCGCTTCATCAGCCGCTTCACGAGCAACCGTTAAAATCGTTCCTTCAACCGGTTTCATAACCGCCTTGTATGCCGTGTCGACACCGCGTTTGAGCGCTTCTGCAAAATCAACTGTCGTGAGTTCCGTCTTACCTTCAACGGCTTTCCCGAAGCCGCGGAACAATTGGCTTAAAATAACGCCTGAGTTTCCACGTGCTCCCATCAGGAGTCCACGAGCGAACTTTGATGATACCTCTGCGATATCAGATGAGTTCATGGCTGCTACTTCTTTCGCACCTGACGTCATCGTCAAGTTCATGTTCGTTCCCGTGTCTCCGTCTGGAACCGGGAAGACGTTAAGCGAATCTACATAATCTGCGTTTTGGCTCAAGTTGGCCGCTCCGTTTGCGATCATGTTTGAGAGCGCCACGCCATCTAAACGATTTAAACCCACACCAAATCCTCCTCCGTTTTCGTCAGTCATTCGTCAGACGAACGCCTTGAACGAATATATTTACCGACGAAACGTTTAATCCTAAAGTTTCTCCGAGCGTATATTTCACTCGGCTTTGCACGTTGTATGCGACTTCAGATACTTTCGTCCCATAGCTTACAATGATGTGCATGTCGATATGTACGTCCTCATCCTCTTGACGTACGACGACACCACGCGCGTAATTTTCACGTTTTAACAATTCAGCAATGCCGTCTTTCAATTGTGCCTGTGAAGCCATGCCGACCACACCGAAGCATTCCATCGCCGCACCACCTGCGAGTGTCGCGATGACGTCACTTGTGATGTCAATATTGCCATATGTTGTCTTCATTTCAATTGCCATATGGAGTAGCCTCCTTTATTCGGAATGATTCCTAATGTACATTCTACAATAAGTACCTAGTTATTAAAAGAACCTGCTCCAGAATCTCGGTCAATTAACGCGATAACCTCATTCATTATTCAAATCCTTGAGAGTAATGTCAAGTTTTTTTCTTGTCATGGTATGATTTTCTAGTTGCATCGGGAAAAAAGCCGTGCTAATATAAACGAGTGTCTATTAGGACGAACCCACATAAAAAAGGAGGGGAAACGCATGGCACGTAAATGCTACGTAACAGGTAAATCACCTAAATCAGGTAACAACCGTTCGCACGCACTCAACAAGACAAAACGTACTTGGGGTGTAAACGTACAAAAAGTTCGTATTCTCGTTGACGGTAAACCGAAACGCGTTTGGGTTTCAGCTCGCGCACTTAAATCAGGTCTCGTTGAACGCGTATAATACTTATACACGAACGAATAAATCCCAGCGGCATTCGCCGATGGGATTTTTTTTTGCTTATTTTTTGACGAGCATAACGAGGGCCATTCCTTCATGAACCGTCAACAAGGCAAGCTCTTCGCTCCATTCATTTGAAATGGTCAACGCTTGCGCGCTATGGACCGGATGACGCTCGAGTGGATATTTGACCCCATCAATTGAAATCGTAGCGGTTTTCCAAGGCATGAAAGACAAGTAATGTTCATCTAGTTTTTTAATCTCATAACTTCCTGGCCGAGCGAGAAAAATCGTTTGACCCGTCCCATGAAGAACCATCCCCGGATACGATTCGAGTAGACCGACGTTCGCGAACGTCATATCAACTCGACCACCGAGTGCCCCGTACACGTGCATCTGGGTCGCCCCTTGATCGATTGCCAACTGAAGCGCAATCTCGAGGTCGGTCACATCCTTTTCAGATGGATAACGTAGCGCTTCCTCAGGAGGTGTTCCGACAAACGAATCAAAGTCCCCGACCACGACGTCGACATCAATCCCTTCATCTAATAATCTCTGATATCCGCCATCGACACCGATGACAAAATCGGCATCACGCGGTAAGTCCGGAATAGGTTCCGGACTCGCCGCGACGATCAAGATGTTCATTGACGAATGTCCCGTGTCGCGACACGCGTGAATCGCGGAGCTGTCGTGAAGAGTAAGACTAATACGATGGCTGAGATGACAAACGACGGAACCATATAAGTTGCGTTATAGCCAAGTGAATAAGCCACGACCGGACCCTCCGCATACTCAGCGAAAAAGACAATCCCTGAGATGACGTGAGCCGCATAACGCAACGCCGACCCGATCAATGCGCCGAGCACCAAATAGGTAGCGAGCGTCTTCGTCGCGCCTTGACCAGCGGCCTGTTTCACACGTCCGGCAAAGACGCCGGCCACGCCGACAAGTCCGTACGCAACCGTATAATCGAGCAAGAACTGAACTGGCGTAAAGATATAGGCTCCGAACAAGAGTTGAAGCGTCCCGACGAGCGCACCAGTCGCAAGTCCCCCTTTCAATCCGTGACGAAACGCCATCACAAAGATCGGGAGCATCGCCAGACTGATTGATCCCCCTTGTGGCAAACGATATGGGATGAGTAAATCAAAAACTAGCCCAAGCGCTGCGAACAATGAAATTTCGATGAGTGCTTGTAATTTAAAACGTGATTTCATCTTTCTTCCTCCTTTATTGTGTGAACGACAAAAAGCAGCATGACGTAAACGCCATGCTGCTTGGATTCGCAACGTGCATTTTCGCCACATCCCTACGTCCGTGTGAACGGAACAGGTTCAAAGGGTTAGCGTATGCCTCTCAGCCACATCATGTGACACCCCTTGCGACTCTATCTTGTTGTTCTATCGTCGATTATACACGAGATGCGCCACGAATGCTATCGATGGCTGCTTTATAATCCGGTTGATTGTAAATGGCTGAACCGGCAACTAGGACATCTGCCCCTGCATCAATGCAACGTTTCGCCGTCTCTTCGTTGACACCACCATCAATCTCAATTTCAAAATCGAGCTGACGGTCTTTGCGAAGCTGACTGAGCGCCGAGATTTTCGGTACGACGGATTCAATGAACGCTTGTCCACCAAACCCTGGATTGACGGTCATGAGCAATACCATATCGACATCTTGAAGGATATGTTCAATCGTAGAGAGCGGTGTGTGCGGGTTCAAGACGACCCCACATTTCGCCCCTGCCGCTTTGATTTGCTGCAAGACTCGATGTAAATGGTTCGTTGCTTCCACGTGAACAGTCACAATGTCTGCCCCCGCCTTGACGAAATCTTCGACATAGCGTTCCGGTTGATCAATCATCAAATGCACATCGAGAACCATGTCTGATTTTTTGCGCAAGCTTGCGAGGACTGGTAGCCCAATCGAGATGTTCGGCACGAACTGCCCATCCATCACGTCAAAATGGATATAATCCGCCCCCGCATCTTGAACGGCTTTCACTTCAGCCTCCAAATTGGCAAAGTCGGCTGCTAAAATTGATGGTGCGATTTTAATCATCTGTCAATACCTCCGTTTACGATCGTTTAACTCCTCCATAAAGGTAACATAATTCTCATAACGAGTTGAAGCAATTTTGCCATCTTCTACGGCTTGTTTAATGGCACAGCCCGGTTCATTGATATGGACGCATCCTCGGAACTTGCAATCGTCGTGACGTTCCACAAATTCTGGGAAGCACCATCTTAGTTCATCCGCCTCGAGTTCTTGAGGAAACTCGAGACTAGAAAATCCTGGCGTATCCGCCACAAGCCCGTCGGCCAATTGAATGAGCGTGACGTGACGCGTCGTATGTTTCCCACGACCGAGTGATTTGGAAATTTTCCCTGTGGCCAATTCGAGTTCAGGCGCGACTGCGTTTAAAAGCGAACTCTTCCCGACACCTGTTTGACCGGCAAACACGCTCGTCTTCTCTTTGAAGAGTCCCCGTACTTGATCGACCCCATCCGAAAGCTCCGTCGACGTTTCAATCACGTCATATCCGATGGCACGATAGCGGGCGACCGCTTCTTGAATCGGTCCGGTCTCTTCTTCACTGAGTAGGTCCATCTTCGTTAACACGATGATTGGATGAATCTGTTTGGATTCGATCAATACGAGGAATCGGTCAAGCAAATGATAAGAAA
This sequence comes from Exiguobacterium sp. KJ 601, assembly GCF_027161185.1. Classification (GTDB taxonomy): domain Bacteria; phylum Bacillota; class Bacilli; order Exiguobacteriales; family Exiguobacteriaceae; genus Exiguobacterium; species Exiguobacterium profundum. Next base: position 1,592,563 of record NZ_JADHZG010000001.1, read on the forward strand.
ACGCCGGTTCTTTCACAGAAAAAAGTAGAAATGCCTGATCGATGTTGGCGATTGGTGGGCGGACGAGATGGTTTTGACGTTCCTCCACCTCTAAAATATAGCCTGTCCCATCTTCTTGATCTTGAATGACAACGTCATCGCCGACGACGGGTGAGATGTTTCGTTTCCGAAAATTCCCTCTCGCCCGACACCGAATCTCTTGATTCGACTCGGTCATCACATCATAAAACCCGCCTTGTAAACGAATAATCGTTCCTTTCAATATGACTACCTCCCTTAAAAAAGAGGTGACGACACCGTCACCTCTTTATTGTGCCTCTTTGGCCTGTGCATATGTGACTGAATCCGTTCGGACGATCTCACCATCGACTTCAATCGTTGCGGTCCCGACTTCGTCCGGAGCAATGACGAGCGTATACGAGTATGTTGTCGTCTCTGTGATTTTATCCCGTAACACTTCAATTTCACCACGCGCATCGACCGTACGAATCACGACCTCCACGGCTTTCGGTTTCTTGTCTTTTTCCGGTTGCTCGACTTCGACGCTCACTTCACGTTCGATGGAGACGTCCGTCGGTTCAACCCCTTCCGATACGATGACCGTAAGTTCCGTTCCCGGATCGACTGCCGTACCCGCCGTTGGAAGTTGACGGATGATTTGACCTTTAGGAACACTTGTCGAAAACTCATCCCGTCTCACGATTTTTAACTTGTTTTGATCGGCATAAGTCGATGCCTCGTCAAACGTATATCCCGCGAGATTCGACAGTTCGACTTTGTTGCTTCCTGTCGACACGACGAGCGTCACCGTCACTTCTGAAGGAACGACCTCCTCGCCTGGGTCGAGCGATTGCGAAATCACATCTCCGCTAGCGACTGTTTCCGAAGCTTCTGTTTTGATTTCAAGGTCACTGAACGCCAGATCTTTTAACATGCGTTCAGCTGCTGTTTGGGACAATCCCTCCACATTCGGCATTTCGACGGTTTCTTTCCCGGCTGAAACGACGATGGTCACCGTCGTGCCTCGTTTTGGTTTACGCCCTTCTTGTGGGTTTTGCGAAATGACCTCGCCTTCTTCGACGTCATCGCTCGCCCGCTCCGTCACTTCGACGACGAAATCGGCATTCTCAAGTTCAGACGTGGCATCTCCGATACTCATTCCAACGACATCCGGAACGACGGCTCGTGACATTTCATCGGCGACCACGTATGCCGCAATGCTCCCTCCAATCAGGATCAACACGAGTAAAATCCAAATCCACCATTTGCGTTTCTTCTTTTTGACTGGAGTCACCGCTTCAGGTTCTTGCTCGCTAGACGCTGTGACCGAAGTCGGTGTTACTGGCGTCTCTGGTTTTTCTTCAGGTATGACCGGTGTCATGACGAGCGTTTGATCGAACTCATCCTGACTGGCCGGAACACGTCTCGGCTCATTGGCGCGTTCACGGCTTAATGCCGTCATGCAGTCTTTCTTAAAGGCTGCGACCGAAACATGACGGGCACCTGGTGACTTCGACAATGCTTGCATGACGCAGTTTTCGAGTGCCTGTGGAATATTCGGATTCAAGTCCATCGGTCGAATCGGGTCATCTTGCAAATGTTGAAGCGCAACGGCGACCGGTGTCTCGCCAATGAACGGGACACGACCTGTCAACAATTCGTACAGTACGGCACCGAGCGAATAAATATCTGACTTTTCATCAGCAAATTTACCGCGTGCTTGCTCAGGTGAGAAATAATGGACCGAGCCCAGCACAGACATCGTATGCGTCAACGTCGCATTCGACATCGCCACGGCAATCCCAAAATCAGTCACCTTCACGTTACCGTGCTGATCAATCATCATGTTCTGCGGCTTGATATCACGGTGAATGATTCGATTCGCATGGGCATGGTCAATCGCATCACAAATCTGTCCCATGATGCGTAGCGCTTCATCGACAGATATGTATTCCTCTTGCAAGTATTGTTTTAACGTCACCCCATCGACGTGTTCCATGACGATATAGTACAAATCTTCTTCATCGCCGACGTCATAGATCGCCACGATGTTTGGATGGTTCAGACTCGTAGCCGCATGGGCTTCTCGCTCGAACCGACGTATAAATTGTTCGTTATGTGAGAATTCAGATCGCAACACCTTGATGGCGACGGTTCGGTTTAAGATCTCGTCATGAGCCCGGTAGACATTTGCCATGCCTCCGCTGCCGATTTGTTGTTCGATCCGATAACGATCGTTGATTCGTTCTCCGCTTCGCATCGGATTCATCCTCTCTTTCTATCTGTGAATTGAACGAGGGCGACCGTGATATTGTCGCTCCCTCCCAATTGATTGGCTTCTGCAATGAGTTGCTCCGCTTTTTGTTCGGCGGATGCCGTTTGTTGTAATACGTGTTGAATCGCCACATCGGTCATGTGTGTCGTCAATCCATCCGTACAAATTAAAATCACATCAAACTCAGGGTCAGCGAGCACTTGCACGTCAGGTTCGACTTGTTCGCTTGAACCGATTGCCCGGGTGATGACATTTCGTTTCGGATGAACCCGCATCTCTTCTTCCGTCAATTCACCGAGTTGTTTGAGCACATTGACGTAAGAATGGTCCTCCGTAAGACGTCTTAACTCATTCGCCTGGAGCGCATAGACGCGACTATCTCCGATATGGACGATGACCACCGTCTCTTCATTCCAACAAACAGCTGCCACAGTCGTTCCCATCATGACAAGATTGGACTGCTTCGCAAATTGCAACACTTGATCGTTCGCCAAATCGATGTGGTGGCGGAACCATCGTTCGATTTCGACAGGGGTTGTCGGGAGAGACGGGAACGCCCGTCTAAACTCTTCAATCACGATTTGACTCGCAACCTCTCCCGCTGCATGCCCACCCATTCCGTCTGCAACCAGGGCAATCCCGGTTATGGCATCACCTAAGATTAAAACTGCATCTTCATTTTGTGTGCGTACTTGTCCACGATCTGTTCGAAATGCTAATTCCATCTTTCTGATTACCTCGTTTCTTGTTCGCGCTCCTTCGCTCGAAGCTGTCCACAAGCGGCATCGATGTCCGACCCTTGCTCGCGACGGATTGTCACGTTCACATTGCGGTCTTTGAGCACTTTTTCGAAGGCAAAGATTTGAGCTCGCGGTGTCCGTACATAGTCACGTTCGAGTACATGGTTGACGGGAATCAAGTTGACGTGACATTTGATTCCTTTTAACAGGTCTGCCAAGAGATGGGCATATTCTTCCGTATCGTTGACACCACCAAAGAGTCCATATTCAAACGTGATGCGACGTCCGCTCTTCTCTGTGTAATAACGGACCGCATCCATCAACTTGTCCAAGTCAAAGGCACGGTTGATCGGCATGAGCTTGGTACGCAATTCCGTCGTCGGTGCGTGAAGTGAAATGGCGAAGTTGATTCGCATACCTTCATCGGCAAACTTGTAAATCTTCGGAACAATCCCACTCGTCGATACCGTGATGTGTCGTGCTCCGATGTTGAGTCCATTGTCATGGTTGACAGTACGTAAGAAACGCATTAACTCATCGTAGTTATCGAACGGTTCGCCGATTCCCATGACGACGATAGAGTCGACGCGCTCTCCTGTCGCGTCTAATGCACGTTGTACGTCGAGCACTTGAGCTGTGATTTCCCCGGCTTCTAAGTTTCGTTTCAAGCCGCCGAGTGTCGAGGCACAGAACGTACATCCGATCCGGCAACCGACTTGTGTCGTGACACAAATCGAGTTTCCGTATTCGTGACGCATGAGTACCGTTTCAATTGAGTACCCGTCCTGAAGTTCAAACAAGAACTTGATTGTGCCGTCTTGGGATTCCTGCTTGACCAATTCTTTTAACGTCGTCAATTGGAACGATGCCTCTAATTTGTCGCGAAGCGCTTTCGGAACGTTGGTCATATCATCAAAAGTCGTGACCCGTTTGACGTACATCCAATCATATAATTGTTTCGCACGGAATGCCTTTTCTCCTGCCTCGATCACCCATGCCTCAAGTTCTGGAAACGTCAACGAATAGAGTGACGGTTTTGCGCCTACGAGTGGATTCTTTTCTACTGCTTTTGGATTCATGTTTTATACCTCTTTCTTAAATGCGGCGATATAGAAGCCGTCGGTCCCGAATGTCGTCGGTAATAAATTTAGTTCAGCACGGTCCGATTCCATCATCGGACGAACAGATTGTGGGAGACGACCTTTGAGCGTTTCGTCCCACATCAACCCTTTCGACAGAATATAGTCAGCCTGCGTCTCATTTTCAGACGGGTCGATTGTACATGTCGAGTAAACTAGCGTACCACCTGGTTTGAGCAGTGGCAATACGGCATCAATGATTTGTCTTTGTATCTTTGGTAAGTTTTCGAGTTGAGCTTTGTCCTTCGTCCATTTAATATCCGGCTTTCGACGAATGACGCCAAGGCCCGAACAAGGGACATCTAAAAGAATCCGGTCAAAGCTTTCTTCTTCAAACCGTTCACCTGCTAAACGAGCATCAAGGGCAAGTGCGGTCACTCCATTGATGTGTAGACGTTTGGCTTGTTGATCAATCAATTTTGCTTTATGTGGATGAAGGTCAAGCGCGGTGAGCGATCCACCTTGCATTCGCTCTGCCGTATGCATCGCCTTGCCGCCTGGCGCGGCACATGCGTCTAGGATGACATCGTCTTTCGACACGTTGAGTGCATCCGCGACAATCATGGAGCTCTCATCTTGAATCGATAGAAGACCTTCCTCGATAAACGGGGTCGCATGGACATTGCCAGACTCTACGACAAGTCCATCAGCAGATAGTTCAGAACGTGACGTCATGACGCCAGCGTCAGCCAACCGGTTCATCATCTCATCCACTGAAATACGCTTTCGGTTGACCCGAATCGTAACAGGAGCAGGTTCATTGTTTAATCGGCAAATCGCTTCTGCCGTTTCCACACCATATAACTCAATCCAATCTGATACGAGCCATTCCGGATGACTGTGCTCGATGGCGATTCGTTCTGCATCGGTCAAGCCACTAAAGTCCGGAAACCCTTCCCGAAGCACATTTCGTAACACCCCGTTTACGAATTTGCTCGTTCCGAGGTGATGACCTCGTTTCTTCGCGATTTCGACCGCCTCGTGTAGGACGGCCCGGTCGGGTACTTTATCAAGATAGAAGAGTTGATAAACGCTCATCCGAAGAAGCGGGAGGACAAACTTGTCTAGCTTCTTCGGCGAACGGATCCGGTCTTTCAAAATATAATCGAGCGTCCCTTTGCGACTGAGCGTCCCATATACGAGTTCGGTATAGAGACCGACATCTTTTGGGGCAACTTTTTTTTGTTTCAATGTATCATTGACGGCAATCGTCGAATACGCGCCGCCCTGTTCAATTTTCATCAGCGTATCAAGCGCTGCTTCACGTACGTTCATGAGTTCCTCCTAATCGGTCGCCAATCCGTAGCTTTTGTCCGGCGCCACGCATGAAGGTTGCACCATCCATCCGTTTCTTACCTGCGGGTTGCAAATCGGTCACTTTGATTGCGACGTCGTTCCCTGTCGCCACGACAAATCCGTCTTCTTCCAGACGAATGACTTCTCCCGACTGTCCCGTTCCTGTCGTTTTTTCTCCCATGAACAATTTCACTCGTTCGCCTTCAAGCGTTGAATAGGCCGTCGGGAATGGATTCATTCCTCGAATATGGTTGTAGATGGACTCGCCATGCTTCGTCCAATCAATCTGTTCACGCTCACGGCTGATGTTCGGAGCAAACGTCACGTCTCGCTCGTCTTGAGGCACCGCCTCAATCCACCCTTCTAAGAAGGCCGGAAGCGTACGGATGAGAAGATCGCTTCCTGCTACAGCCAGTTTATCAAATAAAGACCCGACTGTATCCGTCTCTTCGATAGGTACGATGGTATTGGCAATCATGTCCCCTGCATCTAACTTGTCGACCATGTACATGATCGTCACACCTGTCTCCGACTCCCCATCAAGAATGGCTTGATGGATCGGGGCACCTCCGCGATATTTCGGAAGGAGGGAGGCATGTACGTTGATGGCTCCGTGAGGCGGGGCTTCTAGTAAGGCGGTCGGCACGATTTGTCCGTACGCCGCCGTCACAATCAAATCAGGCTTCAGCTCTAAAATTTCTGCATAGTCTGTGCGCACTTTTTCAGGCTGCAACACGGGAATACCGTGACGAAGCGCACACTCTTTTACTGGAGTCGGCTTAAGTTCACGTTTTCGCCCGACCGGTTTATCCGGTTGCGATACGACACCTACGACATTGTATCCTTCTTCAAGCAGTCGCTCAAGTACCGATACGGCGAACGTCGGCGTCCCCATGAAGACGATGCGTTTGTCTTTTCCAGGGTTCGGGACGGCGAGCTTGTCTGTGAACAAGACGCCATCCAAATGATCCATCTCATGTTGAATCGCACGAGCGAAAAAGCCGCTCGCTTGAATCGTATGTGTCCGCCCTTTCAAATCTTGATTCTTGACGACGATCGACTCGTGTCGTTCCACGAATCCGAATTCGCCTGGGATGCTCAAACATCCCTCTAGTCCAACTTCTCGACCGGATGTTTCAATGATTTCCGGGTTGATCAAGACGAGCGGTCCCGTCTCATCATCGGTATGGACGACCGCGAGCCGCTGGTTCAAATTGACTTGCGGTGCCGCGACACCAACTCCGTCATACTCATACATCGTATCAAACAATCGGTCGACAGTCTGACGCAATTTTTTATCAAACTTTGTCACCGGTTCGCACGTTACGCGCAAAATGTCATTAGGTACTTCTACTACTTTATACATGTCTCTCCACCTCACATGAATACGTATGGGTTCACATCGATACTCATTTGATATTCTTTCTTGCTGATTGCTTTGGCTCTCGCTTGCTGTAATCGTGCCAGCTCCACATAGAGTGCTTCGGGTTGTTTTGTTTTAATGAATACTTGATAACGATAGGCGTTCTTCAACTTCGATAACGGCGCCGGCATCGGTCCATTCAGGCGGCTGTTCTCCACGTGCGCTTGTAAAAAGTCTGATGCGAACAATTCTGCCTCTGCCTTGGCGACAAGGGGATTTTCCGCCGAAAACGTGACGAGCGTCAAAAACCAGTAAGGCGGATGGTTCCCGACTTGTCTGAGTCCCATCTCTTTGGCAAAAAATGTCTCATAATCATGTTCACTCGCAGTCTCGATCACATAATGGTCCGGGTTATACGTTTGGACGAACGCCTCACCCGGAAGTTTTCCGCGCCCGGCTCTTCCTGCCACTTGGGTGACGAGTTGGAAGGTGCGTTCGGTCGCCCGAAAGTCAGGCATCCCGAGTGTCGCATCCGCCGCGAGTACCCCGACGAGGGTGACGTTTGGGAAATCGAGCCCCTTGGCAATCATCTGCGTGCCAAGTAAGATGTCGGCCTCCCCTTCTTCGAAACGACGCAACAACTGCTCATGTGAACCTTTTCGAGACGTCGTATCCTGGTCCATTCGGATGATGCGCGCTTCTGGAATCCGGTTCAACAGTTCCGTCTCGATTTTTTGTGTGCCCGACCCGAACTGTTTGATTTTCTTACTATTGCAGGATGGACACGTCGACGGCATACTGACCTCATAACCGCAGTAGTGACACTTCAACCGATCTCCATATTGATGATATGTCAAATTGACGGCACAATGCGGACATGTCATGCCTTCCCCGCAGTCCCGGCACATGACGAACGTCGTGAATCCACGACGGTTCAATAAAATGACGCACTGCTCTTTTTTCTCGATCCGGTCGAGAATCCCTTGGAACAATTCTTCCGAGAACATCGTCGTATTGCCTTTCGCCAATTCACGTCGCATATCGATAATGTGGACCGGTGGCATCTCTCCACCGTACCGTTCTTTCAAATGCAAATAGTGATAGACGCCTTTTTGTGCCCGAGCATACGATTCAAGTGAAGGGGTCGCACTGCCCAACACGACGGGACACCCATGATAGCGGGACCGCCAGATGGCAACATCGCGCGCATGATAACGAGGATTTTCCTCTTGCTTGTACGTCGTCTCGTGCTCTTCATCTAAGATGATGAGACCGAGTCGGTCGAGCGGGGCAAAGATTGCAGAACGGGCACCAACGACGACGTCGACTTCATTTCGTTTAATCTTACGCCACTCGTCGTACTTCTCACCTTTAGACAGAGCGCTATGCAACACGGCGACCCGATCGCCGAAACGACGTTTGAAGCGTTTGACCATCATCGGAGTCAAACTGATTTCGGGAACGAGTAAGATGGCTTGTTTCCCTTCATCGATGACTTGTCCGATTGATTCTAAATAGACTTCGGTCTTCCCGCTTCCCGTCACACCGTGGACGAGTAACGTCTCACCCGCGTCAGCCTCATGAATGGCCCGAACCGCGTTGGCTTGACTGTCGTTCAATTGAACCGATTCCTCGACTTGCTCGATTGTCGCGTACGGGTCACGATTCAACTCGACCTCGGTCAATCGAACCGCTCCGAGTTCCGCAAGTTTCTGCAGTTGTGGGCGAGTCAGCCCAATTTGGCGAAGTGCCGACCAATACATGCGTGGGGTCTCCTCAAGTTGGCGGACCGCTTCTAGTTGTTTTTTCGCACGTTTCGAGACGACTGTCGCATCGAGGAGTTCGACGACGACGTCTGTCTTAACGGTCTTCTTTTCTTTTAAGACGGGTGCTAAGGTCAGCTCCCCTTTTTTAGCGAGTCCGAGAATGACTGACTGAACTTCTTTCGGATACTCCGATAAATGCGTTCCGAGACGGACCCCATCAGGGACTTGTCCTTCTTTGATTTCTTTGTCATAACTGACCTTGAGCGCGGCCGGAAGCATCGCAAGCAGGGCGGATGAACGAAAGCAAAGTGTCGTCTCTTTCACATGGATGGATAAAGCGAGCAGTTCGTCAGTGAGTGAAGATTCCTCATCTAACAGCGCTTCTAACGGTTTCAATCCTTCCCTCGTCCCATCTGACGTACCAACAACGATTCCGAGGAGACGTCGTGAGCCGAATGGGACGGAGACGCGCATGCCCGGTTCAATCAAAGCTTCAAATTGTTCAGGTACTTCATAATCAAACGGACGGTCAATCGTGATCACCGGTGCATCGACATGTACATGTGCAATCATTGGACCGCTTCCTTAAAATGTGTGAGCAACTCGAACGCCAACGCTTTCTTCGATTGTTTCGGAAGTCTAAGTGACGTCCCGTCAGCTTGGAACAAGACGACTTCATTGTCGTCCGCCCCGAATCCGACGTCACTGCCAGACACATCGTTCGCCACAAGGTAATCGACGTTTTTTCGCTTCAGCTTAGCTGCCGCGTGCTCCTCGAGTCGTTCCGTCTCAGCAGCAAATCCGACCAACACTTGATGGGTCTTCTTCTCACCGAGTGATTTTAAAATGTCTGTCGTTTCTTCAAGTTCAATCGTAAGTGGACCGTGGACTTTTTTATGTTTTTCCGAATGAATCGTTTTTGGACGATAATCCGCAACTGCCGCTGATTTCACGACGAGGTCTGAATCCTCAAAACGGCTTGTCACTTCGCGCAGCATCTCCTCACTTGACTTGACGGGAACCGCTGTCACGCCTTCCGGGACAGGAACTTGGAGCGGCCCGTGGACGAGCGTGACACGGGCACCCATGTCCCGAGCCACCTCAGCGAGTGCGACGCCCATTTTCCCTGACGAATCATTGGATAAGTAACGGACGGGGTCGATGCGTTCGACTGTCGGGCCAGCCGTGATCAAGACATCTTTTCCAAGATATAGTTTCGGGACGAATTGGCTCTCGATGATGCGAACTAAGTCTTCCGGTTCAGGCAGACGTCCCCCGCCAATCCATCCGCAAGCCAAGTTGCCGACACCGGGTTCAATCAACTGATAGCCGTATGATTTTAACGTCTCGATGTTCCGCTGAGTGGCAGGATGTTCGAGCATGTTCACATTCATCGCCGGTGAGATGATGACCGGGCATTTCGCAGCCAAAACGGACGTCGTAATGAAGTCATCCGCAATCCCGTTCGCCAATTTTGCGATCGTATTTGCCGTCGCCGGGGCCACGACAATCAAATCGCTCGAGTCGACGACATCGATATGAGCAATCTTTGTCGGGTCATGCTCTTCGAAAACGTCCGTATAGACCGGGTTGCGACTGAGCGCCTGGAAGGTCGTCTGACCTACGAATTGTTCCGCCGATTTCGTCATCGCGACGCGAACATTCGCTCCGGCTTGAACCAATTTCGATGTGAGCGCACACGCCTTGTAGGCGGCGATGCCACCACTCACACATAATAAAATAGTACGATCCTTCACCATTCCCAAACTCCCCCTTATAGACAATGAGACCCAAGTCGCAAACGACTTGGGTCACACTTCATCCGTTGTTTTTTTCGTTCACGATGATTGTCGTATCACCCGAAAATAGTTCTTCTAACGCTTGACCGACCGGCTTATATGATTTTGGCTCGGCGACTTTCGGTGCTTTTCCATCTTGAATCTGACGCGCCCGTTTTGCAGCGACCGTAACGATCGTGTATTTTGACGGGATAGTACGTTGTAAGGCATCAATCGAAGGGTATAACATTAAATGACCTCCATCATGGCTTTTTTATAGAGTGATGCAACACGTTCACGTTTACAATGCTCGGCTGTCACGATCGCTTTAATTCGATCGATGGCTTTGTCGACCTCGTCGTTCGTGACGACATAATCGTAGGCGTCCATCAACTCGATTTCTTCACGCGCGACGAGCAGGCGTTGCTTAATGACTTCTTCTGACTCCGTGCCTCGTCCGATGAGACGATTGCGAAGTTCTTGAAGACTTGGTGGTGCCAAGAATAAAAAGACGGCTTCTGGGAGAAGTTCCTTCACTTGGAACGCCCCTTGCACCTCAATTTCAAGAATGACATCTTGGCCGCTTTCGAGCGTTTCACGCACCCACTCTACAGGCGTCCCGTAATAGTTACCGACAAATTCGGCATGTTCAAGCAGTTCTTTTTGTTCGATCATCCGTTCGAACTCTTCTCTCGATTTGAAGAAGTAATGCACTCCTTCAACTTCCCCTTCACGTGGTTTTCGGGTCGTCGCCGACACCGAATATTGAAGGTTGTTGTCCTCTTCCTCGCGAAGAGCACGGCAAACGGTCCCTTTTCCGACACCGCTCGGTCCAGACAAAACGATTAATAATCCTCGTTCTTTAAAATTCACTGCAAGCCCTCCATCTTCTAACATCACATTTAATTATAATAGCAGTCAATCAATTGTCCCGGCAAGAAGAAGTTCGGATTTCCTACTCCATCGTACCATATTTTCTGTTTTTCTGATAACGTAGAGACAGAAAATGAACAAAGGTGATGAGATCATTGGCTTATGATGGATTAATGACATATCGTGTCGTACAAGAATTACAATCGCTCGTCGGAGGGCGAATCAACAAGGTACATCAACCGTATTCGCTCGATTTGATGCTTCAAATTCGCTCGAATCGTCAGAACGCGCAACTCTTGATATCAGCAAACGCAATGTATGCCCGTCTTCAGTTGACGGATACACCGATTAAAAACCCACAAGAACCGCCGATGTTTTGCATGATGCTCCGCAAACATGTGGAAGGTGGATTCATCACGGCGGTCGAACAAATCGGAAGGGACCGTGTCATCGTCATATCGGTCCGCTCTCGTAACGAGCTCGGCGATGAAGAATCGAAGAAAGTATACATCGAATTGATGGGGCGCCACTCGAACGTCGTCTTGACGACGGAAGAAGGCAAAATATTAGATGCAATCAAGCATCTACCTCCTTCTCAAAACACGTATCGGACCATCATGCCGGGTAGTGACTATCTCCTTCCTCCGGAACAACATAAGTTCGATCCATTGACCGAGATGACAGAAGGATTGAAACGAATCGATTGGAACGCCGGCAAGCTCGATAAACAGATAGTCTCCACGTTCGCCGGTGTCAGTCCGCAAATCGCACAGGAAGTGGTTCATCTCGCAAAAACGCCGAATCGAGATTCCTTACAGCAAGCATTTGAGAACGTCCTTCGTCAACTCGATGGTCCCTACGTTTTCCAACAACTTGCGAATGGTAAAGAACGATTCGCTCCGATTGCATTGACAGCCGGGGACATCGAAACCGAGGAAACGTATGAATCGAGTAAAGAAGTGCTCGACCGTTTCTACTATGAAAAAGCGAACCGTGACCGTGTGAGACAACAAGCGCACGATGTCGAACGTCTCCTTAAATCAGAACTCGAAAAGAATCAATTAAAACGGCGTCGTCTCTTAGACGACATGAAGGCGACGGAGCGGGCGGATGAGTTACAAAAATACGGCGAGCTGTTGACGACGTATCTATTCCAACTCGAGAAAGGGATGCGTGTCGCCGAAGTCGTCGATTATTATGACGAGAACGGTGCAATCCTCTCCATTCCGCTCGACCCACTCAAAACACCGAATGAGAATGCGCAGCAATACTATAAGAAATACAACAAACTAAAAGTAGCCAAAGTCGAAGTGAAGAAACAGATGGAGTTGAACGATGCAGAAATCGAATATTTAGAGACGCTCATCGCCCAACTCGACGTCGCTTCCCCGTCCGACCTTCTTGAGATTCGCGAGGAACTTGCAGAAGAAGGCTACATCCGTCAAAAACGTCAAAAGAAAAAAGCGAATCCGAAAATTTCGCTTGAAGCGTACACGTCCTCGACCGGAACAGAATTCTTTGTCGGGAAGAACAATACGCAAAACGACCATCTGACGTTCAAGTTCGCACGACGTGATGAGATTTGGCTTCATGTCAAAGATATTCCTGGGTCTCACGTGATTATCCGCTCGACGGAACCAGACGAGACGACATTACTAGAAGCCGCATCAGTCGCCGCCTACTTCTCGAAAGCACGCGCATCAAGTGGCGTGCCTGTCGATTACACACGCGCCCGTTTCGTGAAAAAACCGAGCGGTGCGAAACCGGGATTTGTCATCTATACAGATCAACAGACCGTCTACGTGACTCCGGATGAGCAATTGATGAAGTCATTGAAACAATCGTAAACATGAAGACCCGCCATCGTGATAGCGGGTCCAGACTATAGACAAAGTATAGGTGTTATGCCCCAATCCGGACACGGCTCGCTTTCCTAGGGGCAAGCAGGGAGCCGCATCGCGACTGCGTCACTGCTGGGTCTCCCTTTGCTTGCTATTCCCTCAGGAGTCTCGCCTGCCCGTTCTTGGTCACCTTTTGTCCATCGTCCCAAATAATGGTGTGAGAAGAACACACAGGGGACGGATCTGATGATCAACAAGTCGACACGATCCATCCTTCGCGGTCTGACGAACGGAACGGATGTTGAACGGCAGCCCGAGGCGGATGATCTCGGGGTCGATGACGGGCGGGCTCGGCGTCTACCTTCTCTTCCCCCTGATACATCGATTCGAAGTAAGTATCGAGCTTTTTCTTCGGCCGTCGAGGCCCTTAGAAGAAGACAAACGGCCGCCAGATGACGACCGTTTGCGTTGCTCGCCCGACGGCGCCCCGACTCCTACAGGAAAGCAATCCGACGGAGACCCAGCAGCGACCTAGGTCGCGATGCGGCTCCGGGATTGCCTGAGGAAAGCGTGGGCGCCGGAAGGACGAGTTCGAACATGCTATTTGTCAACAAGCTAGACCCGTCATCATCATGGCGGGTCTTCTACGTGTAGAGGGTTCACGTTTTCGGATCATGCTTGAACGCCTCGAGCTGTTCATGATAGTCGAGCAAATGCCCGTGTAAAATTTCTGAAACGGATAAATCTTCATGTGGAAGTTTGAAGAGCGAATAGGGCTTGTCACATGTATAAAGAATGTCGTGATGATGCGCTAGTAAATATAAAAATTCTGACTCAAATGCCTGACGCTCTTCCTCGCTCATCAAAAGGAAAGCTTCTCGATGCTCGGCGAGGCTCTCTAGCAACAAGACTAGCTTGTCTTCAAGGTGAATCAACAAACGGTATTGTTTGATCGTCATATATTTCAATTTGACGTTCGTCACTTTCATGTCCTCTTGGAGCATCATATGAAGCTCCTGATGGCCAAGGATGCGGGCTCGCGTTTCTAGCAGCTCTGCCGGGGAACCGACGAGCTCTCGCCAGTGATGGAACAAGTAAGAAGAAGTCTTACGTACCTCGTTCAATAACCGGTCCTCATAACGAGGAGGCATGAACGCGTAATTGACACCGAGTGAAACGAATACACCAACCGCCGTTAATAGAGAACGGGTCCACGCATAATGGAAGAAGTCCGATGTAGGACTTTCGAGCATCATGACGATGGCAAATGCCGCATACGTCGACATGTGGGTTTTATCGAACGTCGTGTTAAGCGTGAGCGAAACGATGACGGCTAATCCAATCGAGAGCGGATTGACACCGAACAAATAGACGATGAAGAGCCCGCACATAAGACCGACGACCGTTCCGAATATGCGACTGAATACGATTTTAGACGATCGCTTGACGGTCGGTTGCATCGCCACAACTGCTGCGATGGCTCCCATCCCTGAATAAATCCCGAAGATATACCACGAGATGGCGACGGTGATGGCGACGGCAATTCCAGTTTTTAACGTACGTAACCCGATTTTCGGGATGTATCGTTGTCCATTCATTTGAGTTCGACCTTTCCTGTCTCAGAAATCAGTTCCACCACCGGTCGATTCGATGTCGACAATTGATACACACCCGGTTCGACTTCTTCGTAACGGTCGCTACTCGAGACTTTTCCAGTCGTCGTCACGTTCACTTGTCCTGTCGCATGTTTCGGCGCGTAACTAAGCGTCCCAGCTTCCGTTTGGATGGTCATCGCTTGATTGACGACAACATCGCTGACGGTCGCATGACGATAAGAGCGAATGTCACCGTTCACAAGTCGTGCCGATTCGATGGTCGTATCGCTTTTCGATTCAATCCGTACACGATCACTATCAATCTGTTTCAAATTGACGGCATTCACATCCATAACAATCGTCTTCGCATTTAATCCTTGCCCTGTCACCTGCTCCGCTCCCAGATGAACCGATGTCATCGAGCTCGGCAAAGCGACTTTAATTTTGTAGCGCGACGGTTCATCGCTCGCTCGACTTCCGAAATAGCTGAACCATCCATATCGCTCGACGACGTAGATGGTATCCCCGACTGACTTGACTTTGATGCGGCGTTCTTTCGAATTAGTCTGCATCACTTCAATCTGTACCTTTTCATTTGGACTACGAACGAATTCCACATTCCCATGGTCTGTTTCGAGTCGCAATTTCTTCATTTGATATCGGTCTTCATACTGGTCTCCTAGCGCTAATAAATGGCTGAACACAAATAAATTCACTAAAAAGAGCGCTGGGATGATTATCAAGACGAGACCGAAGGCGACTTTACGATGTTTTGGAATTGCACGAAATCGTGCGTTCCATGTCTTCTCTTTGCTTCTTGAATACGCCATATGCCTCTCCTTTTCGAATCACTTCCGTTATTTTACCATGAAGTATGACATATGCCGAATCGAAAAAGAATCCGCCCGAAGGTGGATTCTTAAGAGGTGACGAGGTCACTCCAGGCACGAGGATTTTCTTGCCAGTCGCGAAGCGAATCGAGCTCCGAACGGTTTAGAACGCCCGTACTCTTTGCCACTTCAATCAATTCTGAGAACGTTGTCAACGATGTTGCCGTCAGATCTGCATCGCTTAGATTCTTCTGAAGAACCGGTAATCCGTACGAGAAGATGGCTTGAATCCCAATGACGTCACCACCCGCCTGACGAATCGCCTTCGCCGCATCGATACTCGACATCCCGGTCGACAATAAATCCTCGATGACGAGTACTCGAGCGCCTGCCTCGAGTTTTCCTTCAATTTGATTGCCTTTCCCATGCCCTTTTGCACTCGAACGGACATAAATAAATGGAAGCCCGAGTCGGTCAGCGAGCAATGCCCCGTGAGGGATACCTGCCGTGGCCGTCCCTGCGATCACATCGACATCGATCGGATTCACTGACTTCACCAATCCATCGACGATGACTTGACGCACTTTCGGATAACTGAGTGTTAGTCGATTGTCGCAGTAGATCGGACTCTTCAATCCGCTCGACCATGTATACGGCTCAGTCGGTGATAGTGTGACGGCTTCAATCTGTAAAAGTGACTCAGCGATTTGTTTCATTCATTTGTCCCCATTCCTTCATAAATTGGTCGTACATGGCCATCGGATCAGTCGCACGTGTAATCGGTCGACCGACGACGATTGAGTGAACACCCGCCAGTCTCGCTTCATGCGGCGTCGCGATACGGACTTGATCATCCTCGGTTGCACCGAGTCGGATGCCCGGCGTGACCGTCATGAACGTGTCCCCGAGTTTCTGATGAATCGCTTTCGCTTCCTGAACGGATGCGACCACTCCGTCAAGTCCCGCCTGTTTCGCAAGTGTCGCTTGTCTGAGAACGGCTAGATCGAGTCGTCCGGCAATCCCGAGCTCTGTCTGCATCATGCGCTCATCTGTCGACGTCAACTGTGTGACCCCAATCAATCGAGTCGTATCATTCTCTTGGCGTAACCCGTCTAACGCATAGCGCATCATCTTTTCGCCACCTAATGTGTGGACATTCGTCACAGCCACCCCGAGTTTTCCGATTTGTCGCATCGTACGGCGTGCCGTCTCCGGGATATCGTGTACTTTCACATCGAGAAAGACCGGATAACCCCCGTCGACCAATTCTTCGACAAAGTGTGCGCCTTCACGATAAAAGAGTTCCATCCCGACTTTAACAGCCGGTCGGTTTGAAAATCGTTTCAACAAATGAAACGCTTCGTCCCGCGTTTCCACGTCAAGGGCGAGATACAAGTTGCGCATAGGCCTTCCCCCTCACATCCAAAATATGTTCGATTCCGAGTGAATCAAGTCGTGCCGGTAACGCTTCGATGATTTCCTTACAGACGTATGGATTTTCAAAGTTCGCCGTCCCGACGGCAACAGCAGAAGCCCCCGCGTAAATAAACTCGAGCACATCGTCGACCGTCCGAACCCCGCCCATGGCGATGATGGGAATGTCGACCGCTTGTGCGACTTCATACACCATCCGGACCGCTACCGGTTTGATGGCTGGACCGGATAACCCACCGATTCGGTTCGCTAAAATCGGTCGACCTGTCTCGATATTGATTCGCATCCCTACGAGTGTGTTGATCATCGTCAAGCCGTCCGCCCCGGCTGCTTCGACGGCTCGCGCCATGTCGGTGATTGACGTGACGTTCGGAGACAGTTTGACATAGACCGGCTTACTTGAAGCCGCTTTGACGAGTTGTGTAAGTTCTGCGGCCATCACCGGGTCCGTCCCAAACTGCATGCCTCCACATTTCACGTTCGGACACGAGATGTTCAATTCAATGGCTTTAATCGTCGGGTCGGCACTGATTCGACGGGCGACTTCCACGTATTCATCTGGCGTCGAACCGGCAACGTTGGCGATGATTTCCGTGTCGAACGTCGAGAGAAATGGTAACTTTTCTTCGATGATCGCATCGACTCCCGGATTTTGAAGACCGATCGCGTTGAGCATGCCCTGTGCCGTCTCGGCGACACGTGGGGTCGGATTTCCGAATCTCGATTCCTCCGTCGCTGCTTTGATCATGATGCCTCCTAAGATGGAGAGGTCATACAGTTTCGCGAATTCCTCTCCAAATCCGAAACATCCGGAAGCCGGAATAATTGGGTTTTTTAAACGAAGACCTGGTAACTCGACATTCAATCTCATAACAGCACCTCTTCCGCATTGAATACCGGACCGTCACTACAGACTTTCACATAGCCCCCCGGTGCTTGACAGACACAGGCAAAACAAGCACCGATGCCACAACCCATCCGATTCTCGATTGAGAGATATCGTTCAGGAATGGGCGAAGTGGCAACTGCCTTTAACATCGCTTCCGGACCACAGCTGAACAACACATCGGCTTGGATGCGTGCGAGGGGGCCAGTGACGAAGCCAAGCTCCCCGTGAGTACCGTCTACTGTCGTGATGATCGTCTCACCAAGTTCACGAAAGGCTTCTTCATAAAAGACGCTTTCTTTTGAATCAAACCCGAGAATCGCAATCGTTTCAATCCCCATCTCATGGAGTCGGCGTCTGACGTAGTAAAGCGGTGGGACCCCAATCCCACCTCCGACCAGGACGACTCGCTTTCCATGTTGCGCCAGTGGAAAACCGTTCCCGAGCGGACCAAGGACGTCTAGCGTGTCCCCCACTCGTTTCCCTGCCAGCTCAGTTGTCCCATCCCCAATCACTTTGTATAAGAAGGTGATTTCGTCCCCCTCGACGTTCGCCACCGATAACGGCCGACGTAACAGACCGGACGTCTTGATGTGAAAGAACGTCCCAGGGGCGACCTCCACCCCAGGGCAACGTACTTTCATTTCCATCGTCGCTTTGGCGATTTGCCGGTTGCTGACAATCGTTACGTCATGTCTCATACCATCACCCCGAACGTTGTGAATGCCGGGATGCTGACCGTTTGGAACGATAGGCTTTCAATGACTTGTAACAAGGCTTCGACTGTATCGAGCGAGGTCAGGCAAAGCGTGCCCTGCTCGGCGGCCGTTCTTCGAATCAAGAACCCGTCTTTCGTGACGAGTGCATCGCGACTCGTCGTATTAATGATCAAGTCGACGTCTCCTCGCTCAATCACACTGAGCATCGTCTCACCGTCTTCTTGAATTTTCCCGACTCGACGAACACGCATCTGTTCCGCTTCGAGACAATCAGCCGTCCCACTCGTTGCCATGAGTCGGAAACCGAGGCGGTCGAAACGTTTCGCCAAGGCGATGGCCTCATCCTTGTCATGGTCGGCAATCGTCATGAGCACGTTCCCTTTCAAGGCGATGTTCATCCCTGCTGCGACAAGCCCTTTATAGAGTGCTTTTTCGAGCGTGCGATCTGTCGCCATGACCTCCCCTGTCGACTTCATCTCAGGTCCGAGCGAAGGGTCTACCTCTTTCAATTTCGCGAACGAGAAGACCGGTACTTTGACCGAAATACTGTCCGACTCAGGATGAATGCCTGTCCCAAGACCGAGTTCTTTCAAGCTCGTCCCAAGAATCGTTTGCGTAGCAATTCGTGCGACCGGTAACCCCGTCACTTTCGAGATGAATGGGACCGTCCGGCTCGCACGTGGGTTCACCTCGATGACATATAGGTCATCCGCATAGACGAACTGGATGTTGAGCAGACCTTTGATGCGAAACGCTTTCGCCAACTTGATTGTATAATCGACGACTTTTTGTTTCAGTTCTTCACTGAGTCGTTGCGGCGGATAGACGGCAATGGAATCGCCTGAGTGTACGCCGGCACGTTCGATATGCTCCATGATGCCTGGGATGTAGACGTCCGTCCCATCACAGATGGCATCGACTTCAATCTCAATCCCTGTCAAGTAGCGATCGATGAGAACCGGTCGATCTTTTGAGGCGATGACCGCATGTCGCATGTACCGTTCAAGCTCAGACTGTTCATATACGATTTCCATCGCTCGTCCACCGAGGACGTACGATGGTCGGACGAGTACCGGATAGCCGAGCTCATTCGCACAAGCGACGGCCTCTTCCACATTTGTCGCCGTCTTCCCAGGTGGTTGAGCCAATCGTTCTGCTGACAATGTGGCTTCGAACGCCTTTCGGTCTTCGGCACGGTCGATATCTTCGAGGGTCGTCCCAAGAATTTTCACGCCGTTCGCTTCTAGCGATGCCGCTAAGTTAATGGCAGTCTGTCCACCGAATTGGACGATGACACCTAGCGGGTTCTCGTTCTCGATGACCTCCAACACGTCTTCTGTCGTCAACGGCTCGAAGTACAACCGATCGGAGATGGAGAAGTCTGTCGAGACCGTTTCCGGGTTGTTGTTGATGATGATGGCTTCGTATCCTGCATCGCGAATCGTATCGATCGAGTGGACGGTCGCATAGTCGAACTCGACACCTTGTCCGATTCGAATCGGACCCGATCCGAGGACGAGGATGGACTCCCGGTCTGTCTTCACCGCTTCGTTCTCCACTTCATACGTCCCGTAGAAGTAAGGTGTCTCCGATGCGAACTCGGCTGCGCACGTATCGACCATCTTATAGACGGGACGAATGCTCCATTCTTTCCGTTTCGTGCGAACCGCTTTCGTATCCATCGACAGCATACGGGCGATTGCCACATCACTGAAACCTAGACGTTTCACATCCAGTAGACGTTCTGACGTCAACGGCTCCTTGATCAGTTGTTGCTCTGCCTGCCAGATCCGATTCAATTTCTGTAAGTAGAATCGATCGATTTTTGTCAGTTGGTGTAGCGTTTCTACCGTGTATCCGCGACGAAGGGCCTCAAAGACGATGAACAAACGCTCGTCTGTCGGATGAATGAGTCCATTCTCGAGCTGTTCTGTGTCTAGTGCTTGAAGTTGTGGAAGGTGGAGTTCTTCCATACCCAGTTCAAGCGAGCGAACCGCTTTTAGCAGAGCCTCTTCTAAATTCCGACCGATGGCCATGACCTCACCCGTTGCCTTCATTTGTGTGCCTAAGCGGCGATCCGCGGACTCAAACTTATCGAAGGCGAAGCGTGGGATTTTAGCGACGACGTAATCGAGCGCCGGTTCGAACGAGGCGTAGCTCGTCTCTGTGACCGGGTTTTTCAATTCTGATAGCTTGTAACCGACAGCGACTTTCGCAGCAAGCTTGGCAATCGGATAGCCTGTCGCTTTTGATGCGAGCGCCGAGCTCCGTGAAACACGTGGATTCACTTCGATGACATAGTACGTGAAACTGTCTGGGTCGAGTGCGAATTGGATGTTACACCCACCCTCAATACCGAGTGCCCGAATGATATCGAGCGAGACGCTGCGTAACATCTGATAATCCCGATCTGATAGCGTCTGCGTAGGGGCGAATACGATCGAGTCACCGGTGTGGACTCCAACCGGGTCAAAGTTTTCCATCGCACAGACGATGATGGCTTGGTCACTCGAGTCACGCATGACCTCGAACTCGACTTCTTTCATCCCGGCAATCGATTTTTCCAACAAGACTTGCGTAACAGGACTCGCCTTTAATCCAGATTCAACGATTTGCTCGAACGATTCCCGGTCATGGGCAATCCCGCCACCGGTTCCCCCGAGCGTGTACGCAGGTCGGATGATGATCGGGTACCCGATTCGTTCCGCAAATCCCCAAGCAGATTCGAGCGTATGGACGATCTCACTTTCAGGTACGCCGTGACCAAGTTCGAACATCAAGTTACGGAACTGTTCCCGGTCTTCCGCTTGAACGATCGCAGACAGTTTCGTCCCGAGTAGCTCCACGCCACAATCTCGCAAGACGCCCCGCTTGTCGAGTTCAAAAGCCAAGTTCAAACCGGTCTGCCCGCCAAGCGTGGCAAGGAGTGCATCCGGACGTTCCTGCCGGATGATTCGCTCGACGAATTCTGGTTCGAGCGGTTCGATATAGACACGGTCCGCCGTCGTCGGATCCGTCATGATGGTAGCCGGATTCGAGTTGACGAGGATGACTTCGTAGCCTTCTTCTTTCAAGGCAAGACATGCCTGTGTACCAGCATAATCAAACTCCGCTGCTTGTCCGATTACAATCGGTCCTGATCCGATTACGAGGATTTTCTGAATATCTGGTCGTTTTGGCATGTCAAATTCCCACTTTCTGTTTGTTTTCTTGTACGAGTTGCATGAATCGGTCAAATAAGTCGTTGGCGTCGAACGGTCCTGGTGCTGCCTCCGGATGATACTGTACCGAGAAGGTCGGGTGATGGAGATGTCTTACCCCTTCGATCGTTCCGTCATTGACCGCACGGTGTGTGACGATGAGCGGTGTATCGAGCAGTGACGTTTCCTCAACCGCATATCCATGGTTTTGAGAAGTGATGGTCACGGCACCAGTCTCAAGCTCGAGCACCGGATGATTCGCGCCACGATGTCCGAACGGAAGCTTGAATGTGTTTGCACCGTTTGCGAGAGCAATCAGCTGGTGACCGAGACAAATTCCGAACATCGGTGTCGTCGGCATCAGTTGCTCGATGAGCGGCAGTGCGGTCGGAACGTCTTTCGGATCTCCTGGTCCATTTGACAACATGATACCGTCCGGCTCATACCGTAATACGTCCTCTGCCGTCACATCGTGCGGGAAGACGATGACCTCACAATCTCGTTTCATCAACTCGCGCATGATTCCAAGTTTCGCCCCGAAGTCGATCAAAGCGATGCGAGGGCCGGTTCCCGTACTCACATAAGTCCGCTTCGTCGATACGCGTGCGACTTGATCGTTCGGCGATTCTTCATCAAAGCGGATCCGTACCTCGTCCCACGTCAACTCTCCATCGATGAGGACACCGCGCATGACCCCTTTCGCTCGTAAATGACGTGTCAACATCCGTGTATCGATATCCGAGAGCCCCGGAATGCCGAAGCGGGTGAGTGTCGCATCGAGTGTCGCCGTTGAACGGAAGTTCGAAGGCGTATCGCATACTTCTTTTACAATCAACGCTTTTGCCATCGGAATCGTCGTTTCAAAATCCTCACGATTGACGCCATAGTTCCCGATCAATGGGTTCGTCAATACAATCATTTGGTCGCAGTATGATGGATCCGATAAGATTTCTTGGTATCCTGTCATCCCTGTCTGGAAGACGACTTCCCCCATCGTATCAGCCGATGCCCCGAATCCTTTACCGACAAATTTCATTCCATCTTCAAGCCATAATGTTCGTTTCATCAAATCGCCCCTTATATACAATTTCGCCACCGACCATCGTCATGACCGGCCATCCAACAAGCTTTTTCCCTGCGAACGGTGTATTCTTTCCTTTTGAGTAAAATGTCGTAGGATCGACCGTGCGAGACGTTTCCGTATCGATGAGAATCAGGTCCGCATCCACCCCAACTTTCAATTCTCCTCTCGATAAACCGAATACGTCACTCGGACGTTTCGTCATCCAGTCGAGCAACTGATGCTCCTCCATGACGCCCGTTTTTACAAACGTCGTGTACAGAAGTGGAAAGGCAGTCTCGAAGCCGGTAATTCCAAACGGAGCCCGCTCTATCCCTTGTGCTTTTTCTTCTACTGTATGGGGGGCATGGTCCGTTGCGATCATATCGATCGTCCCGTCAAACAATCCCTCAAGGAGGGCCTGTCGATCATCCTCGCTTCGGAGCGGTGGGTTCATCTTGAAGTTTGCATCGAGCCCAGGGATATCGTCCTCGCTCAAGACGAGATGATGCGGCGTCACTTCTGCGGTCACGTGGATGCCGGCTCGTTTCGCATCCCGAATGACACGAACCGATTGGCGGGATGAGACGTGACAGACATGATAATGACACCCTGTCTCTTCAGCAATCAAAACGTCGCGAGCGATATGGATGCTCTCCGCAAGGCTCGGAATTCCTTGAATGCCATGCGCCTCACTGAATTTGCCCTCGTGGACCGATCCTGCCTTCAACGTATTATCCTCACAGTGGGCGACGACCGCTTTGTTCAATCGTTTCGCTTCACGCATGGCTTGTCGCATCATCGCCGCCGATTGGACACCGACACCATCATCCGTGAAGGCGAAGGCATCTGCGAGCGATTCCATGTCGACCTGTTCTTCACCGAGCTGTCGTTTCGTGATAGCGGCGTAAGGTAACACACGTACGACCGCATCTTGTTCGATTTTTTGAAGGAGGACGTCCATTGTTTCGCGATTGTCTGGAACCGGTCTCGTGTTCGGCATCGAGCAGATGGTCGTGAACCCGCCCGCCGCGGCAGCCATCGTTCCCGTCCGAATCGTCTCTTTCGCCTCGCCACCTGGTTCACGCAAGTGGACGTGGACATCGACGAGTCCTGGTGCGAGCAGATAACCTGTCGCATCGAGGATTTCTTGTCCCGCGGTCTTCCCTTTATAGTCGAGTGATTTTATCTTTCCGTCTTTCACTTGAATGGATGTCGTACGCTTCGTTCCCTTGTCATACCATGTCGCGTTTTGAAGTATCATTGTTGTCCTCCTAATGCTCGATTTAAGATGCTCATCCGGGCGTACACCCCATTCTTCATTTGTGGGAAGATGCGTGACCGTTCATGTTCGATCAGACTTCCAGCAATCTCTACATCCCGATTGACCGGAGCCGGGTGCATGATGATGGCGCCTGCTTTCATTCGCTCGACGCGTTCGACCGTCAAACCGAACTGTGTGTGATACGCTTCTTTCGAGAAGACGTCTCCCATGATATGGCGCTCGTGTTGTACACGGAGCAACATGATGACGTCACATTCGCCTAGGATGTCATCGAGTTCTTTTCGCTCTAGCCCCATCGAGTCATCCCACCAAGAGGCAGGACTACAACCGACCACGTTTGCTCCGAGGCGCTTCAAGACGCTTGCGTTCGAGCGGGCGACCCGACTATGGACGAGGTCACCACAGATGGCG
The DNA here is from genome assembly GCF_027161185.1 of Exiguobacterium sp. KJ 601. Taxonomy (GTDB): domain Bacteria; phylum Bacillota; class Bacilli; order Exiguobacteriales; family Exiguobacteriaceae; genus Exiguobacterium; species Exiguobacterium profundum. Next base: position 1,617,054 of record NZ_JADHZG010000001.1, read on the forward strand.
ACGTTCAATCCTTGGAACGTTCCGAACTCTTCAAAGATGGTGACGAGATCGAGCAATGATTGGGATGGATGTTCCCCGCTCCCGTCCCCTCCGTTCAACACCGGGATATTCAACTTCTCCACAAGTTCGTGATAATAGCCCGCTTCCGGATGTCGAATGACGAGCGCGTCCACGCCGATCGCTTCGAGCGTTTTACACGTATCGTAGAGCGTCTCCCCTTTCGTGACCGATGACGTCGTCACATCGAACGGAATCTCTTGCATGTTCAAGTGGCGCTCGGCCATTTGAAACGAATTTTTCGTACGCGTCGAGTTTTCAAAGAACAGGTTTGCGACCGTTTTCCCATCAAATAGTGGGGGGGTGTCACCTTGCTTGTAGCGCAATGATTCTTCAATCATGCCCATGATCTCCTCAAGGGAAAGTGTGTCCAAACTGACGAAGTGTTTGACCGGTTTCACGTTTGTTTGCATCGTATTCATGTTCGTCTCCTCCTTTTATTAGAGGCAAAGAGAAAAGGCGCCTCTTCACCGATGTGAAGGGACGCCTTTATCTGGGCAGGGTACACCCAAATAAACGAGCCTTCACTTTGCCGACCTCACGGGATCGAATTAAAAGTTACTTGCTTGTTTCGTTTCTTCAGTTGTGTTGACTTCGACTGCTGTATCGTCTTCTTCATGCGGTAAGATGGCGTTTAACAAAATACCGACGACCGTCGCAAGCGCCATGCCTTGTACCGGGAAGCTCCCGATTTGAACCATCGCACCACCGAGTCCGATGACGAGGATGACCGATGAGATGATCAAGTTGCGCTTTTCTGCCAAGTCGACTTTGCTCTCCACCATCGTCCGTAATCCGTTCGACGCGATGACACCGAACAAGAGGATCGAGATTCCACCTTTGACCGGGTTCGGGATGGTCGAGATGAACGCTTCAATGTGACCAAGGAATCCGAAGCTGATGGCCATGAGTGCTGCGCCGGCGATGACGTAGACACTGTAGACTCGTGTGATGGCCATGACGCCGTTGTTCTCACCGTAAGTCGTACATGGTGGTCCACCGAGTGCAGAGGCGACGGCTTTTCCCACTCCGTCTCCGAGTAGCGTACGATGGAGACCTGGATCTTTCATCGTTTCTCGTCCGATAATTTTTGACGTGACCATCTGATCTCCGATGTGCTCCGTCATCGTGACGAGTGCGACCGGAACGATGGCGAGAAGGGCACCGACTTGCCACATCGGCATGTAGTCGACGAACACCATCGTGAAGTCAGGAAGTTGGAACAGGCTGGCTTGTTGAATCGGCGAATAATCGATGATGCCGAATGCCGCTGCGACTGCATATCCTCCCACGATTCCAAAGAGGATTGGGACCGCTCCCCAAACACCTTTCAGTTTCGTCATGGCAAGCATCGTGATTCCAAGTGTAAGCAGGGCAATCGTCATGAACGTCCCGTTATAGGCACCATCTTGATTCATCGACATGTCAATGGCGACCGGTGCGAGCGAGAGTCCGATGACCATGATGACCGGTCCAACGACGACCGGTGGGAGCAGTCGGAGCAACCAGTTGACGCCTGTCTTATAGATGATCAAGGAGACGACACCGTACACAGACCCGGCGACGATTCCGCCGAAGAGTGCGGCTTCGACACCCCATTGCTGGCTGACCGCTATGATCGGGGCGATGTAGGCAAAACTTGAACCTAAGTATGTTGGGACTTTGAAGCGGGTAATCGCTAAGAATGAGAGCGTGGCCACACCGGAAGCGACGAGGGCGACCGATGTATTTAATCCTGTCAAAATCGGGACTAAAATCGTCGCTCCGAACATGGCGAAGACGTGTTGAAGGCTGAATAATAGCCATTGTGGAAAGTGAGCTGGACGCTCGTGGATGTGTAGAACAGGTTGTTTCATATTGAATTCTCCTTCCTGGCCTCTCTGGACCACCTTAAAGGTATGAGTTTATTGCTGATGGATCGTGACTTCATCCGCCGTGTCGACTTCACTGAGTCTCACAACGACTTGCTCGGACTTGGACGTCGGAACGTTCTTTCCGATAAAATCTGGTCGAATCGGGAGTTCCCGATGGCCTCGGTCAATCAAGACAGCAAGTTGGATGTAATCCGGACGACCATGGTCGACAAGCGCGTCCATTGCGGCACGAACTGTACGACCTGTGTAAAGGACATCATCGACGAGGACGACGGTCTTTCCATTGATATCATGGGGTAGTTCCGTCGCTTTGACTTCAGGGTCTAACGACTTCTTCGATAGATCGTCGCGATACAAGGTGATGTCGAGATTGCCGAGTGCGACCGGCTTGCCTTCAATCTCCTCGATTCGGCGAGCGAGTCGGTCAGCGAGCGTCTCACCTCTCGTCTTGATTCCGACGAGGACGACGTCATCGATTCCTTTGTTTCGCTCGATGATTTCGTGTGCGATTCGGGTCAAAGCACGACGGATTGCTGACTCATCTAAAATGACTGATTGTTTCACGTGATTCCTCCTTCCAAGCTTCACTAAAAAAGAAGACTCCCTCATCCGGCTGGAAAGGGAGTCTTCATCAAAAACGGCATACGAATGCCGGGGTTGAATTGACGTACATGTGACCGCGGTCACAATCCTTTCACAGCCTCTCTGGACTGGGTTTAAAGGTGTTATGCTTCCTAGACTATAAATCGGAACGTGACAGAAGTCAACGAGTTTTCTCGATTTTATCTAATTTTGCGAGTTCCGCATTAAAGTCTTCTGGTAATGGTGCCTCAAACTCCATCCATTCTTTCGTACGTGGATGGTGGAATCCGAGTGTTGCCGCATGGAGCGCTTGACCGCCCAAATCAATCGTGCGGCGTGGACCATATTTCGGGTCACCGGCGAGCGGATGACCGATATAACGCATATGAACGCGAATCTGATGCGTGCGTCCAGTCTCTAATTTACACTCCACGAGCGTGAAGTCTTTATAACGTTCGAGTAAACGGAAGTGCGTCACGGCTTCTTTTGCGTTCCGGTCCGTCACGGTCATTCGCTGACGATCATTCGTATCGCGACCAATCGGTGCTTCAATCGTTCCAAGTTCGTGGACGAGTTCGCCATGGACGAGCGCGATATACTCGCGTTTGATGGTCTTGTCCTTCAACTGGCTCGCCAGCGATTCATGGGCCAAGTCATTTTTGGCGACCATGAGAAGACCCGTCGTGTCCTTATCAATCCGATGGACGATTCCTGGACGTTTGACACCGTTGATACCCGAGAGGTCATCACAATGATAAAGTAGCGCATTGACGAGCGTCCCTGACGTGTGTCCAGCTGCAGGGTGAACGACCATCCCGCGTGCCTTGTTGACGACGATGACGTCCTCGTCTTCAAAGACGATCTCGAGCGGGATGTCTTCAGGCAACACTTCGAGTTCGACCGCTTCCGGCACGTTCACTTCCACTTCATCCCCCACTTGAAGCTTGTAGTTCGCTTTCACGGCACTACCGTTGACGAGGAGGGCTCCCGTCTTGATCCATTCCTGTACTTGAGAGCGTGACCATTCACCACGGTCACTGACCCACTTATCAATCCTTGCCTTTTCATCGGCGACAAAAGTATACGATTCCATTACGATTGTCCCCTTTCTTTGTGTAATTTTTCTTCAAATAAAATCCCGATGACCATCAAGATGACACCAAACGTGAGTGCCATATCAGCCACGTTAAAAATCGGGAAGTTGTATCCGAACGGATACGTATCGACAAAGTCGACGACTTCGCCACGGAACAAGCGATCAATAAAGTTACCGATGGCACCGGCCAACAGTAATCCGACACTATATCCGATGAGTTGATAGCCGTTCACCTCTTTGTGCAAGAAGTAAACGAGTCCGGCAACGACAAGTATGGTGATGATAAAGAAGAACGCCATCTGTCCTTCTAACATCCCCCAAGCCGCTCCTTTATTGCGGTAGGACGTCCAGTATAACAAGTTCGGGATGACTTCAATCGATTGACCAATTGTCATCGTTTGAACGACTACCCATTTTGTGAGTTGATCGATCAAAATCAAGATGAGCGCCAATCCATAATATCGTTTCATATGCGTCTCCTTTCAAGCCGTTAAGAAACCGGAGTGGGGACGCCACTCCGGTTCGTCTTAACCGATTACTGATGCACAGCGTGGGCAAAGCTCTGGATGCTCTTCGTTTTGTCCAAGCTCTGTCGAGTATGTCCAACAACGTGCACAAGCGGCTCCATCCGCTTTCATGACTGTGATTTTCGTCGTCGCATAATCGACGTCTGCCGTCTCAGCCCACTCCACTTGCGATACTTGAAGCAGTTGGCTGACATTGTCGATCGTGTTCAACAAGTCGGCAGTCTCTGCTTTTGGTGCGAGAATCAACTTCGCTTCGAGCGGTTTCCCGATCAACTTTTCTCCACGTGCGATTTCAATCGCTTTGAGGACGTCGTCGCGGAAGACGAGGAACTTCGACCACTTCTCGAGTAATGCCGTTTCGTCTCCTGTGAGCGCGCTCACTTCTTCTAAATCCGTCAAGAAGATGCTTGCTTCTGACTTTCCAGGCACTTCTTTCCATGCCTCATCGGCAGTGTGTGGAAGGATTGGAGCCAATAGTTTCGTCAAGAGGACGACGGCATCGTACATGACCGTCTGAACGGCACGACGACGGAGATCGTCTTCACGTTCGATATATAGGATATCTTTTGTGAAGTCGAGGTAGAACGATGACAACTCGTTGACACAGAAGTTATGAACGAGGTGATACACGGCCATAAAGTCAAACTCATCATATGCTTTGACAACTTTTGTCTGCAATTGTTTGAGCTTCGTCGCCATGAAGCGGTCCGCTTCCGGCATATCGTCGAATGCGACACGCATCGATGGCTCGAACCCGTTCAAGTTCCCGAGTAAGAAGCGAATCGTGTTACGCATCTTCCGGTAAACTTCTGACACCTGTTTGAAGTTATCGTGTGACGCACGTACGTCCGACTGGTAATCGACGGATGCGACCCAAAGGCGTACGATCTCTGCGCCATACTGCTTCACAAGATCGTTCGGTGCAATCGTGTTACCGAGCGATTTCGACATTTTGCGTCCGTCCCCATCGAGGACGAATCCGTGACTCAAGACATTCCGGTACGGTGCTTTCCCAGTCGTCGCAACGGCCGTCGAAAGTGACGAGTTGAACCAACCACGATATTGGTCCGATCCTTCAAGGTAAAGGTCAGCCGGACGACGAAGGTTTTCGCGTTCTTCTAATACACCAGCGTGTGAAGAACCTGAATCGAACCAGACGTCCATGATGTCGAGCTCTTTACGGAATTCACCGTTCGGACTGTTCGGGTGAGTGAACCCTGCAGGGAGAAGGTCTTTCGCTTCACGCTCATACCAAACGTTTGAACCGTGCTCACGGAATAAGTTGGCGATGTGGTCGATTGTCTCGTTCGTGATGATTTCCGTTCCATCTTCCGCATAGAAGATTGGGATTGGAACTCCCCAGGCACGCTGACGGCTGATGACCCAATCTCCACGGTCACGGACCATGTTGTAGAGACGTGTCATTCCCCATTCAGGGACCCAGTTCACTTCCTCGATCTCACGGAGCATGTCTTCACGGAAATCTTTGATGGACGCGAACCATTGTGGTGTCGCACGGAAGATGACCGGCTTCTTCGTACGCCAGTCATGCGGGTACGAGTGTTTGATGAACTTCAAGTTGAGCAAGTAGCCGTTCTCTTCAAGCTTCATACCAATTTGTTTGTTCGCATCTTCGTAGAAGAGACCTTCGAAACCAGGGGCTTCGTCTGTCATATAGCCACGGTCATCCACCGGGCAAAGGACGTCTAATCCGTAAGCCTGTCCGACACGATAGTCGTCTTCCCCGTGTCCAGGTGCTGTGTGTACGAGTCCAGTCGCATCCGCAGTGACGTGGTCGCCAAGGATGACGAGTGACGTCCGGTCATACAATGGATGTTGGGCCGTCATGTACTCGAAGTCACGTCCGTTCCAAGACCCACTCACTGTGTAATCCGTCCATCCGAGCGCTGCCGTCACTTCTTCAACGAGCGTTTCTGCGACGATATAGCCTTTTCCTTCATGTTCGATACGCGTGTAAGTCAACTCATCACTTACCGCGATTCCAAGGTTCGCCGGGATTGTCCAAGGCGTCGTCGTCCAGATGACGAAGTGATCGTCTGACGTCAACGTATCTTTACCGTCCACGACACGGAACGCCACGTAGATAGCCGGTGATTTTTTATCGTAATATTCAATCTCTGCTTCCGCGAGTGCCGACTCGGAAGATGGTGACCAGTAAACCGGTTTTTTCCCTTTGTAGATATAACCCTTCTCAGCCATCGACCCGAACAAACGAATCTGTGCCGCTTCGTATTCAGGAAGGAGCGTGATGTATGGGTTCTCAAAGTCTGCGAGAAGACCGAGACGTTTGAATTGTTCGCGTTGCAAGTTCACTTGCTCCATCGCATACTCTGCACACTTTTCACGGAATTCCGCGACTGTCATTTCCTTACGATTGACGCCTGCTTTTTGAAGGGCGTTCTCGATTGGAAGACCGTGCGTGTCCCATCCTGGAATCATTGGAGACTGATAGCCGTTCATCCCTTTGAAACGAACGATGATGTCTTTCAATACTTTGTTCATCGCGTGTCCCATGTGGATGTCACCGTTCGCATATGGAGGTCCATCATGTAAGATATATTGTGGTTTCCCAGCATTTTTTTCTTGTACCTTGTTGTAAAGGTCCATATCTTCCCATTCTGTTTGCATCGCTGGCTCGCGCTTTGGTAAATTCCCACGCATCGCGAATTCTGTGTTTGGCATTAATAGCGTGTCTTTGTAGTTCATCGAAACTCCTCCATCAACATTTTTTAGAAAACAAAAAAAACCAACCCATCCCTGATAGGGACGAGTTGGTTGACTCGCGGTACCACCCTACTAGTCTCATCATCATGAGACCGCTCTCGGTAACCGATAACGAGGTCAGGCGGTCACGCTTACTTCAGTTCAGCGTGACGACTCATAGGGGATACCGATTCAAGTCTTTCTCCTAGGCTCTCACCGTCCCTAAGTCGCTTCGTAGGTATGACTCGATCGACGCGTCCTACTCAACGTGTTGATCATTTATCCGTGTTGTTCTTCATTACGTGTGACTTCGTCGTCATTATACGCAAGTTCTGTTCTATCGTCAAGAACCGTCTGCACAGGCGGTTCCCCGACAATTGTTTCCCATTCCGTACTGTTGAGAAGTTCCATTTGCGCATCGACGAGGACGCGGAAGCGTGTCCGATACAACTCTACTTTCTTGAGCATTTGAACGACTTCTCGTTCAGCAAGTTGCTCTTTGCGCGCCGCTTCCTCTTCACGAGCGAACGCTTCACGTTCCGCTTGTTTCAAGATGAGACTCGCTTCTTTTTGAGCATTGTTCTTCACTTCTTCCGCCGCTTCCTGCGCGACGATAATCGATTTGTTCAACGTATCTTCCATCGAGGAGAAGTAGTCAATGCGGGCTTGCATATCGTTGACAAGTTCTTCATACCGTCGATTCTCACGAATCAATAGTTCAAACTCTTTAATGATTTGATCTAAAAATTCATTGACCTCATCGATGTCGTACCCACGAAAACGGGAAGAGAATTCTTTATTATGAATATCAATCGGTGTCAACGCCATTCGACTTTCCTCCTAATTTCAACGTATGGTGCCATACTGGATTTTAATTTTTTCACGTTTGGTCGATCCGAGAATCTCCATCAATTTGATGCGACCATATCCACGGACGGATAGTAGATCATCCGGTTCAAGGATGAAGCTCGCGTCTTCAATGACTTTATGATTCACTTTACAGTCGCCATGTTTGACGAGCGCCTGCGCTTTTTGCCGAGAGATGTTAAGCACCTCGCTTGCGACCGTATCAAATCGTAAGGAAGAGACGATGCCGACCCCTTCGATCCATTCGGTCGCAGGGACGACAAGAACCTCGTCTTTTGGCACGGAAGAAATGCGAACTCTCGCTTTTCCGACACGTTCAAGATTCATTTCAATGAACCCGACCGCTTCACGCGTCGTCGCAAATTGTACAATCTCATCGTCAAGAACGACATCTCCGAACTTTTGACGTTTCAGTCCAGCGTTCAGCAATGTTCCTGTCACTTGTCGATGCGTCAAGTCCACGAATTTTGTTGGGTACTCGATTCGACGGATCTCAATCTCAAAATCATCTGGATTGAGTTCATAGTAATCCGGCGCTAAAATCAGACGACGTCGTTCCGCGCCTTCAAATCCGCCATCATCATGAATGACAAGTTGTTTCCCGACGAGTTGTTTGACGATTTGCTGTTCACGTGGATCTAGAAAATCCGTCAATTTCAACACATAGCTATTCTCCACTTGTTGTACCCAGTCGAGCACTTGTTCAACGAACGCGCGTTCACTTGGTCGATAATGGTCATAGACGCTCATACGTCACCCAAAGATCGCAGCGATTCCGGCTTGGGCCATACGAAGCACGAACAGCGCAACGATTGGGGAGATATCAAGCATACCACCAATCGGTGGGATGATCCGGCGAAACGGCGCCAAGAACGGTTCACACAAAAACGATAAGATTTGACCAAATTTAGATTCGCGTGCGTTCGGGAACCATGATAATAAAATATAGCCGATGAGGACCCAACTATAGATACCAAGTAGATCGCTCAACGTGTTGCCTAAGGCAGGGATTACGTTTTCCATTCAGTTACCACCCTTTACTGTGAAGTTCATCCTCCGATATCAAGTTTGAGATTGAACCAGTCAATTCGACGTTGTTCGGAGTACACAGAATCGTGTTATGTCCAATCGAAGTCATCGATCCCTCAAGGGCGTATACGACACCTGAGAGGAAGTTGACGACTTGACGCGATTGCTCTTTTGACATGCGCTGAAGGTTGACGATGACAGCACGGTTTTCTTTCAAATGATCGCTAATGTCTTGCGCCTCAGCGAACACACGCGGCTCAGCCAATACGACTTTTGAACGGTCTTTCTTTTTCGTATTTAATGCCACGAGATTATTCGCTGATTTTGGACGATCATCCTGTCTGACGACAGATGTTTCGGTTGTAGAAGGAGCTGCTGCATTTGCCACAGTATACTCTTCTTCTTCATATGTGCTGTTCGGATCTTCTTCGAGTCCAAAGAAATCTTTCATTTTGTTTTTGATTGACATAACGGATTCCTCCTTAAGATATATTATTGCACAAGTACGGTACCAATACGAACAAACGATGCGCCTTCTTCAATCGCGATTGGATAATCGTTTGACATCCCCATCGACAGCTCCGTGCATGGTGCGTGTTCATACGCATTTGCCTTCACTTCATCACGTAGATGACGGAGACGGCGGAACGTTTCACGAAGTGTTGACTCTTCTTCAGTGAATGGTGCCATCGTCATCAACCCGATGATTCGAATATGAGGATACTGTTTACAGTTCTCGATGAAGGGCACGACTTCCTCTATTTCGAGACCATGTTTTGAATCTTCTCCTGACGTGTTCACTTGAACGAAACAATCGATCGTTCGGCTCGCGCGCTTGTCAATCTCCGTTGCGAGAGACAAGCGGTCGAGCGAATGAATTGCCGCGACGTAATCAATGATTTGTCTCACTTTGCGTGTCTGTAACGTACCGATAAAATGAAATCTTGCATCCTTCGGCATCCCTTCAACCTTCTCGAGTAAAGAATCTGGACGGTTTTCTCCGAAATCACGAATCCCTTCTTCATAAAGGGCATTCGCCACATCGACACCGACCGATTTCGTGACTGCGATGAGTGTCGGTTCTACTTCTCGAACATGTGATGCCATGATGGATTGAACTTTTTTAACATTATCTGAAATACTCACGATTTCCGCTCCTTGACAATGACTGCCGCAAACCGACGTTTCGTCTCTCCATCTCGATAGGAGAAAAACGGGCTGTCCGCGCCAGTCGTTAAATTCGATTGCATGACCTCAGTGTCATGTTCTTTTGCCAATACTTCATTGACGGTTTGGAGGGACAAGAGCGCGTGCTCACCCGACTCGTTTCGCACTGACCGTTCATATGCAATCGGCGAAACATCCCGGACGGCCTGGAGAACACGACCATCGACCTCATAGTCACTTCCTGAGATGGAGGGACCGACGAGCATGTCTACATCGGTCGCCTCGATTCCTTGCTCAGCAAACGCCTGCATCATGGTCTTAACGATGTTTCCGACCGTTCCCTTCCACCCGGCATGAGCGATGCCGATGACCCCATGATCTTTCGCACAGAAGAAGAGCGGTACACAATCAGCAAAGACGAGGGCTAACGGTAACGCGTCTTCGGTTGTGAGAAGCCCATCTGTTTTCGGAATCGCCTCTTCATATCGGAATGCCCCCTTACCTTTGTCCGACGAATCGACGACTTGGACAGTCGTACCATGTACTTGATCCGCCCACACGGAGTCCTCTAACGAGAGCCCGGCTTGTTGAAAGAACTGTTGACGATTTTCGACGACTCGGTCAATTTCATCGCCCACATGTAATCCGACGTTTCCCGCATTGTGTCCGTCCGTTCGTGTCGTCGCGTAAGCATGATAACGGTTTGTTTCGGTTTCCCAAGTATGTAGCAGTTGCATCGGTCTCTCCTTTTAGAAAAAGGGATGCCGAGTACCGGCACCCCTAGTTGTTTAGTTACGGCGTTGTCTCACAAACGCAGGGATGTTGATCGTCTCGTCTGGGACGTCTCCTCCATACACTGGGCGATGGAAGTTCCCTTCGTCTTGTTGAGCCGCTTCATTTGCTTTTGGTTGGGGTTCCTTGTTCTCAACCTCAGGCTGTTTTTTCGGCTGCTGAAGGAACGGGTTCGTTCCTTGTGCTTCTTCAGCGAATTCAGTTGCGATCACGGTAACGATGATTTCATCGTTCAAGTTTTCGTTGATGACCGAACCGAAGATCAAGTTCACTTCTTCATCAGCCGCACTTTGAACGATTTGAGCCGCCTCCGTCACTTCAAACAAGCTAAGGCTAAGTCCACCAGTGATGTTCATCAAGACACCTTTCGCTCCTTCGATTGAAGATTCGAGAAGTGGTGACGAAATTGCTTTCTTCGCTGCTTCAACGGCACGGTTTTCACCTGTCGCGACACCGACACCCATAAGGGCAGACCCTTTCTCCGTCATGATCGTTTTCACGTCCGCGAAGTCGAGGTTAATGAGACCAGGGATGGCGATCAAGTCTGTGATTCCCTGTACACCTTGACGAAGGACGTTATCCGCTTCACGGAACGCTTCGATCATCGGTGTGTTGCGTTCCACGATTTCAAGAAGCTTATCGTTCGGAATCACAATGAGGGTATCTACTTTTTCTTTGAACGCTTGAATACCGTGCTGTGCGTGTTGCATACGTTTCCGTCCTTCAAACATGAACGGTTTTGTCACGACACCGACCGTGAGTGCGCCGATTTCTTTTGAAATCTCGGCGATGACCGGAGCAGCACCTGTTCCCGTTCCGCCACCCATTCCAGCTGTGACGAATACCATATCTGCACCGTCAAGTGCTTCAATCAACTGTTCACGGCTTTCTTCAGCCGCCTTTTTACCGATATCCGGGTTCGCACCTGCACCGAGACCGCGTGTCAATTTTGCACCAAGTTGAAGCTTCACGTCGGCTTTCGACATGTTCAACGCTTGTGCATCCGTGTTGACTGCGATGAACTCGACTCCTTGTACCCCATGTTCAATCATGCGGTTAACGGCGTTTGACCCGCCGCCACCGACTCCAATTACTTTAATTTTTGCTACGGCGTCAATCGCCTCATCAAAGTACATCATTCAGGTATCCCCCTACGTATTTTCCAAGTTGTATTACATCGTCAGCTTAAACGCCAAATAATTTTTCCATCAAACGACTAAATCCTTTTTTCGACTCTTGATCGCTCTCGTATTCGTTCTCTCCTACATGAATATCGGTCGCTTCCGGCTTCGTGTGAAGTGTTTCCTGGCGAACTTCCGGTTTTTCAAGTTGAGATTTCGAAACGTGATGATCACTCATCAAGACATATTTCAATACACCGACGGCTGTCGCGTATTTTGGATGTCTGACACCAATCGACGACGGTTGATACAATCTCGTCTTTTGGCCCATAATGCGAGTCGCCAACTCCTGAATACCCGGTAGAGCAGCTGCCCCACCGCAAAGTAAGTATCCGCCATTCAGCATCGGAACACCTACTTTTTGAACCTTATTCAACATTAGGGTAAACATTTCCTCTATTCTCGCTTCTAAAACGTAGCTAATTTCTGACTGTGGTTCGAACGCCACTTCCCCATTGATGTTCGTGTAGGAGAAACCTTCTGTCTCATCAGCCATTTCTTCAAGAGCGAGACCATATTCTTCTTTCGCCACTTTGGCGTCTTGATATTTACAATTGAGTTTATAGACCAAGTCTCTTGTCATATGATCTCCGCCGACCGGGAGGATATATGAGTAGACGAGATCTCCCCGATAAAATACGGAAACCGTCGTCTTTTCATGTCCGACATCGACGAGCCCGATTCCTAAATCGATTTCATCTACAGAAGCTGCACTCATGCCGAGTGCAAGGTTTCCTAGAATAAAACCTTCGAGTTGTAATCCAGCCCGTTCAATCGAACGACGAATACTATGTAAAATGGTCTTCGACCCGGTCACCATTTTCCCATGCATCTCAAGTCGATAGCCTAACATACCCCGTGGATCGACAACACCTGTTTGTTGATCAACCGTGAACGAAGATGGGATCACATCGATGACACTCATCTCGTCCGGTAATCGCATTACTTGTGCCGAGTTGATGACTTCCATCACGTCTGCGTCGGTAATTTCTTGATCTTCCCGCTTCACAGATGCAATTCCGTGACATGGGGCAATTTGGATATGCTCTCCTTCGATGGCAACGTATACAGATCGAATTTGATCACCTAGCGATGTCTCAGCATGCTCAACGGCCTGTTTGATCGCTTGGACTGTTTTATCGATGTCTACGACAGCGCCACGTTTTACACCCGCAGACGGTGCACACCCTTCTGCCAAAATATTAAGCGTTCCGCCGAGCAATTCACCGACGACGAGCTTAATCTCTGACGTTCCAATATCTAATGCGGCCACATAACCATTCGCTTCCAAAAGGGAAACACCTCCGCTCTATAATTTTCCTGTTCCAATTGCCTGACACGTATACAGATATCCAAAAAAATTGTTGGTTTCGACAAGATATCTCACGTCTAAGTTTACAACAAATAAGATAGTGAGAAAAGGTAGAATACTACAATTTAAGCGGTTTCGCGTTATCAATTCGTTTACAAACGACAAAAAAACAGCCCTTATGTGTCTAAGGACTGTAATATAACTGATTATTCATTCGTTTTCTCGTATGGAATAAAGTAAAACCCACCATCCATGACGACGGTCCCACGCTCACCTTTCGGGATGTTTTCATAAATTTCTCCATACTTCGATACGGTCTCACTTAACTTCAACGTAGGTGTGAGTAACGTATTGCCGTCGTTCATAAATATCTCGTATCGCGTCGGCTCATCTTTTCGTTTTGATAAAATCACTTCTGACATACGAGCCCGAGTCGCATCATCCACCCGTTCGAGTTCACTTGCAATCTTTTCAAGTTCTGCTTCCGTGTTGAACTCTCGCAAGAGCGGTCCGTCCTTTAGCTTTTGCGGATCGGTGATGGCTCCGGTCGGATGGAGTGAACCGTCGGCTAACACGACGACATCTCCTTTTTCGGCTTTCGCATAAGCAATCATTTTCTCTTCTGTCACAGAGATATGAACCTTGTTATACCAAGAACGATCGATCTCTACCCGTTTGATACCAGGCAACTTTTCCATCTGTTCACTCATCTTGTTTGGGGAAAGACTGACAAACTTCGTCGATGAATCGAGCTCCATATCCTGAAACACGTACGTTTCTTCTAACCAGTATAGACCCGATACCTTCACTTCTTTCACGTTCGACATCGAAGTCTGCATGTAGACCACGAGTAAGATGAGAATTCCAAACAGTGAGAGTACAGAGAACATCCGACGGTTCGCTTTTTTACGCCGTTGTTTTTTCATGTATGGAATACGGTCTTCGAGACTGCGTACCGTTTGTTGGCTTGGTTCCATCGGGTTCTACTCCTTTATTGAATGACTTCTTCTACCAGGTCGGCCAATGCATCTGACGCGTTCGGGAAACCGAGCGCACGCGATGCGTTCGCCATCTCTTCACGCTGTTCGAGTGCTTGACGAATCGTCTCAACGAGCGAAACACCCGTCAACGCTTCTTCTTTGACAAGGAGGGCCGCCCCGTTCTCGACGAGGGCCGAAGCATTTTTCGTTTGATGGTCAGCTGTCACGTACGGACTTGGGACCAAAATGCTCGGTAAGCCAAGTGCGGTCAATTCTGAAATCGTTGAAGCGCCAGCTCGTGAGATGACGAGTGACGTACAAGCGAGTAGAGATGGCATATCGTACACGTACGGATGAATGTGTACATTGTCAGAGGATGGTGCCTGTTTCGACACCGCATCGAAATGCACTTTCCCTGTGACGTAAAGGACGTTGATCGGCAATTCTGAGAGCGCTGGGATTGCTTCCACGACCGCTCGGTTGATGGCCTCGGCTCCGCGGCTTCCACCATAAACCAAGACAATCGGACGGTCATCTAAACGATACTGTTCGCGGATAGACGCCTCATCGACTTCCGTCTGCAATACTTCGCTACCACGCGGGTTTCCAATCAAGCGAACGTTCGCGCCCGGAAAATGGACATCCGATCCTTTGAACGAGAGGGCGACCCGATCGGCTTTCTTCGATAAGAATTTGTTTGTTAATCCCGGGATACTGTTTTGTTCATGCAGAATCGTGGGGATCCGAAGCTGTTGTGCCGTATAAACGACGGGACCGGATACGAAACCACCCGTGCCAATCACGACGTCCGGTTTAAACGCTGCCATGTCTTTCTTCAATGCCCGAACGGCTTTCAAAAACCAGTAGGCGGTCTTCAGATTCTCGAGTGAAAGCGAACGCTTCAGACCTGCGATTTGAATCGACTTGAACGGGACACCGGCTCGCGGTACGAGATCGGCTTCTAATCCATTCTCCGTTCCAATGTATTGTACCTGTAAATCCGGGTGACGTTTTTGTAGCGTTTCAATCAATGCGAGTGCCGGATAAATATGACCACCGGTACCACCACCAGAAATCATGATTTTCATCGGTTCGCCTCCTCATATGAACGGACGAGTTGAACGAACTGCTCGCCTCGTTCTTCAAACGTTTTAAATTGATCCCAGCTAGCACAGGCGGGTGAGAGTAAGATGACGTCTCCCGTCTCGGATTTCTCAAACGCGAGCGGAACGGCGTCTGCCAACGTCTCGACCGTGAAAGAAGGAATCTGTTGAGACTCGCCGAGCTCTTTAAATCGTTCAGCCGTCTCACCATACGCGACGACAGTTTTTACTTTTGAGAGAGCAGAGGCGAGCGAAGATAAGTCTGCACCGCGTTCGAGACCACCACAAAGCCAAACGATTGGGGCATCAAACCCCCGTAACGCCGCTTCCGCTGCTACGTTGTTCGTCGCTTTCGAATCATTGTAAACAGCACGTCCAAGCACATCACCGAGACTCTCGGTCCGATGCGCGACGCCACCGAAGTTTCGTAACACACGTTCGATATGCGTACGTGGAATAGCAAATGGTTCCACTAAGAGTAGTGCAGCCAATACATTTTCCACGTTGTGCGCCCCACCTAGTGCCAACTCATTTACTTGCATGATTTTTTCACCACGAACTGTGACCCATCCATCGACGACAGAAGCGTCACCTCGGTCAAAGCTGAACGTAGTTGGTTCAATCTCTCCCGGGACGCGTTTCATCACTTCCGGATCCGTCACTTTCACGACGATTTGGTCTGCATTCGTCATTTGACGGAACAGGTTTCCTTTTGCATCCGCATACGCATCAAAATCCCCATGATAGTCCAGATGGGCTTCCGATAGATTAAGTAGTGCCGCCGAGCGGGGATGGAATGACTCAATCCCCATCAATTGAAAACTCGACAATTCAATCACAATCAAATCGCCCATCTTCGCCTGAGATGCCACTTCAATCGCCGGGAATCCAATGTTTCCCGCAAGATGCACCGGACGTTCCCCACCTTTGAGCAATTCATAGACGAGTGTCGTGGTCGTCGTTTTCCCATTTGAGCCGGTGATGGCAACAAATTCCGCCTCCGTTGCCAAATAAGCAAGTTCCACTTCGGTATAGATTGGGATGTTTCGAGACATCGCTTCTTGAAGCAATGGAATCTGATACGGGATGCCTGGATTTTTGACAATCAACTCTGTCTCATTCAACAGAGCGAGGGGATGTTCGTTAAATACCGATTGAATCCCAAGCGCCTGAATTTTTTCCTGTTCGTCTTCCGGAGGGATATTCCCCGTATTGATCGTCACATCTGCTCCTGCATGATGCAGATATGTCGCCGCTGCAATGCCGCTCTTCGCAGCACCGAGGACAAGAACTTTTTTACCGTGCCATTGCTTTTCCATCTGTCTCACCCTTTTACATGAGTAGTAATGATAAACCTGCTGTAATTAAACTGATGCCTCCGAACGTGAGTACGATGCGCCATTCTGACCACCCGACCATTTCGAAGTGGTGATGGATCGGACTCATCTTGAAGAGTCGTTTCCCCGTCGTTTTAAACGAGATGACTTGCAAGATGACGCTCAATGTCTCGATGACGAAAATGATTCCGACAAAAACGAGAAGCAATTCGAGCTTCAACATCAAAGCGAGTCCAGCGACGGCTCCGCCTAGTGCGAGCGAACCGGTGTCACCCATGAAGATTTTAGCCGGATACTTATTGAAGACTAGGAACCCGATCAAGGCACCGACGACCGCAAAAGCGAACCAAGCAATCCCAAGTTCATCTTGTGTAAGGGCGTAAATCCCAAAGAATGTGAACGTCGGGATGGCCGAGAAGGAGACGAGTCCGTCTAATCCATCTGTCAAGTTGACGGCGTTTGAGAATCCGACGAGCCACAAGATGACAATGGCGATATAGAACCATCCTGTATCGAACGAAATCGACGTGAATGGAATCGAGATCGATGTATCGAGGTCTCCCCCGAGTGACAAGAACCATGCAAACAATACCGATACCACGATTTGACCAATCAACTTCTGAAGGGACGTCAATCCGAGGTTTCGTTTGTTGACGACTTTGATGTAGTCATCTAAGAAACCGATGACACCGAATGCCATCGTAACGAATAGAAGAGTCCCGAATCCAGCAACCGCTTCGCCAAAAATGACGGATACGATGAATCCGACGAGGATGGCGAGCAGGATGACAATCCCACCCATCGTCGGTGTACCCGACTTCTTCTGGTGCCAACCTGGACCTTCATCACGAATCTCTTGTCCGAACTTTAATTGACGCAATGCTGGGATGGCTCGCGGCATCACGATCAAGACACTTAATAATGAACTGATTAATACGATTAAACTAATTAACATGTTGCTACCTCACTACTCTATTTATTGAACAAGACGCTCAAGCGCCAGTCCTCGAGATGCCTTTAACAATACCACAGTATCCGGTCGTTGATAATGATGAAGGAGCGCCTTCGCTTCCTCAACCGTCGGGACCATTTTAACGTTCACTCGTGAATCTTGAATCCCATCCGCGATCCATTTTGCCTTGTCTCCGACGAGAATACAATCGGTCACGGGAGATGTCACCGCGCCACCGACTTGTTCGTGTTGCAGTTGTTCATCCATTCCTAACTCGTACATATCTCCAAGGACGAGCACACGCTTCGAGAAACCTTCAAGCGACTTGACCGTCTCAATCGCTGCAATCATCGACGTCGGACTTGCGTTGTAGGCATCGTTAATGAGGTGAGCTTCGCCGAACATCTGTTTTTCCATCCGCATCGATGTCAACTTGATTCGGTCTAGGCCACGTTGAATCATCGCATGATCGAGACCGAACGTAAGTCCACATGCGATTGCATAGGCTGCGTTTCGAATCTGATGGGCACCGAGCACCTTTAGTTCATACAAATCACCGTTGTATTTAAAGATTGATGCGTCAAATGTCGTTTCGATCACTTCAATTTTCCCATCCGCTGTTTCATCGTATCCGACACGATAGCCTTGACCAGAAAGAAGTGGCTCATCCGCATCGACGATCAAGCGACCGTCTGCTTTGAGACCGGTCTTGATCTCAAGTTTCGCCTTGGCGATACCTGTCCGTCCGCCGACTTGTTCACCGTGGGACTCCCCGATATTCGTCACAAACGCCACATCAGGCTTGGCGAGTTT
This sequence comes from Exiguobacterium sp. KJ 601, assembly GCF_027161185.1. GTDB lineage: Bacteria > Bacillota > Bacilli > Exiguobacteriales > Exiguobacteriaceae > Exiguobacterium > Exiguobacterium profundum. The sequence continues at coordinate 1,635,447 of NZ_JADHZG010000001.1, forward strand.
TGACAGCGTCTCGATTTGACCGAATCCGTTCATTCCCATCTCTAGGACGGCTACTTCCGTATCCCGTGGCATTCTGAGAACGGTAAGTGGCAAGCCGACGTCCGAGTTGAAGTTACCGGCCGTCTTATGCGTCTTGAACTTCTCCTCGAGCACGACAGCGACCATGTCTTTTGTCGACGTCTTCCCATTCGAGCCTGTAATGGCGACGACGAGCGGATTGATTTCTTCTAAATATCGCGCCGCTGCCGTTTGCAATGCCTCAATCGTTGATTTCACAGGGATGACAACCAGGTTTTCTGGTTGAGGACGACCTTCTTCCCAGAACGTGACAATCGCACCCTTTTCAACGGCCGCCTCGATGTAATCATGACCGTCGACTCGCGCCCCAACGATTGGGACGAAGAGACCCGCCTCGTTTGCATCTCTTGAATCTGTGGCGACCCGTTCGACGAGACGTTCGTCATTTAGATCCATGCCAAACCATGATGCCAATTTTTGAACTGTCAGTTGTTCCATACAAACTTCCTCCTCTTACATAGGAAAAGAGAGCCGCAGCCCTCTTCATCTCGTGCGTTAATTCGACGGGGTCTCCAATTTCACTTTCAAGGAGGCACCTGTTTTGACCGGTTTCCCTTTGCCAATCGATTGCGATGTGACAAATCCGGTACCGTCGATTTCTAAATTTAATTGATAAAGGGTCGCTAAACGTTTTACGTCACGCAACGACCAACCTTTTAATGTAGGCATCGTAAACGACTCGCTCGTTTTTAGCAACAATCGTTCACCGACGACATAAGATTGTCCTTTCACAGGACTCTGCGCAATCACTTCGTCTCCATCACCTAACACGATCGGATTGAAGGAATTCTCCGTCGATGCGTTCACTGCCTCTTCACGGTTTTGACCGATATACGAAGACGTTGTCTTCGTCGAGGCTTCGACTGCTTTTTCTTGTTTTTCAGGCTCGACACTCCGGTAACGTAATGCGACATCCATCACGTCTTTGAAAAGTGGCGCCATGATTCGTGGTCCGGTCGTAGACGAGTCACTGTTCGGTCTGTCCACCGCGATATACATGACAAGTTCCGGATCGTCTTCCGGAGCCATCCCGACGAACGAGTGAATATACTGTCCACTCAAATATTTTCCGTTCTCGGCGATTTGAGCGGTACCGGTTTTTCCGACGACACGATAGTTGTCTAACGCATACAGTTGCCCGGTTCCCACATCGCTATTGACGACACCGTCGAGCGCTTCACGTGTCTTTTTGGCTGTCTCCGCCGTGATCGGTTGACCGACTTCTTTCGGATTGGTCGTCCGAATGGTTTCGCCGGTCTCGCTGTTGACGATTTTCTTGATGAGGTGCGGTTGCTTCATCGTCCCATCCGTTGCGATGGCCGATGTCGCTTGCAAAATTTGCATCGGTGTCACCGCTGTCGATTGTCCCCATGCTGTAATCAAGACGTTCATCGGACTTTCGAAATCGAATTGACTATTGACCTCTCCAGGCAAATCGATTCCTGTCCGCTGATCAAACTTGAAAGCTTTAAAGTAATCTTCATATCGACTGAGACCAAGTCGTTCGTTCGCTAAAATCGAGAATGCGACGTTCGACGAATGCCAGACGCCTTCTACCATAGGAATGGTACCCCATCCCGTAATGTTGTAATCATTGAAGACCGTCTTGCCATATTTGTATGAACCGGATTCATACAGCTCATTCGGATTGTACACGCCTTCATTGATGGCTGCCGCGAGCGTAAAGATCTTCATCGTCGATCCAGGTTCGAATCGAGACGAAACAGAGAAGTTACTGTACGAAGAAATCTCGCGTGTGTTCGGATCAAACGATGGTCGGTCCGATAGTGCGATGATCTCTCCCGTTTTCGGGTCCATGATGATGGCCGTCGCATGTTTCGGCTCATACTCCTCATACAACTCATTCATCTTCGTTTCGAGCAACTGTTGGATTCTGTGGTCGATTGTCAATTGGACGTCCGCCCCGTCTTCCGGTTCAATCTTCAACTGCTCGTCACTCGATATGAGTTCACGACCTGCCAAATCTTTCTCAAATCGATACAGACCGTACGATTCACTTAAAATATCATTCAGAGACTTTTCAATCCCTAATTCACCGACGAGTTCGATACGACCGTTCTGGTCAATTTTCTGGGCATATCCGATTACCGAGGAAGCAAATACTTTGTTCGGGTAATAGCGCTTCGGTTCCTCGACAAACGTGATGCCGTTTAGGTCGAATGCTTCGATCTCTTCTTTTTGTTCTACGGTCAAGTCACGACCGGGAACACCGAACTCGATCTGTCCAAGGTCGGCATTTTGTTCAAGCCGTTTCAATAAATCGGCTTCTGTCATAGGCAGCACGGTCGACAATTGCTTCGCCGCTTCGGCGAACTCATCAGGCATAAGCGTCTTCCCTTTGACCCGCTCACCACCGAGTTTCAAAACGGCAACGAGCCGGTATGATGGAATGTTGATGGCAATCGGTTGACCGAAGCGATCATACACCTCGCCCCGTTCCGCTTCTAACGTACTGACTGCTTTCCACCGTTGCTCTTCCGCGAATGCGAGCATGTTCTCCCCTTTGTACGTATGGGTGACGGATAAATAAAGGAACCATCCGACAAAAAATAAAAAGAGCGGGGTGAAGCAGACAATCGCTACCCACGCCACTCTTTTTTTACTCTGTTTTAAAGAATTCATCAATCAATCACCTTGACATTCTTTTCATTGAATTTCATTCCGAGCTTCTCGGCAATCGCATAAATTCTTTCGGGCGAGCTTAATTGGGCGATTTCATACTTTAGTTCTTCGTTTTCTTTTGCAACCCCGTCGACCTGCTGATTGACGGTTGCTGTATCACGCATAATATTATACGCTTCATTGTGCTTCGACACCGTGATGCCACCGAACATGACCACTGAACCAATCATCACTGGATACAGGATCGATTCAAACAAGGTCAACGTGCGTCGTTTTGGAGCAGGTATTGGTCGTTCTTGCGGAATCGGATTTCGATTCGGTGTTACTTGAGGCTGCAACGCCTTACGGGCAGCTTCTGGCATCAGGTATCCCTCCTACACTCTCGGTTATTTTTGTTTTTCGGCCACTCTCAACTTAGCAGAGCGTGAACGACGGTTATCTTCAAGTTCTCCCTCACTCGCCACGATCGGCTTACGCGTGATGAGTTTGAGTTCCGGTTCAAATTCTTTCGGAATGACCGGCAACCCCGGTGGTAATGGTGGATGCTGGCTTCGCTCTTTGAACACTTGTTTACAAATGCGGTCTTCTAACGAATGGAACGTGATGACACAGATGCGTCCATTCAATGCAAGTAAATCAATCGCATCTTGAACGGCGCGGTCGAATACGTTCAACTCGTCATTGACGGCGATTCGAATCGCTTGGAACGTCCGCTTCGCCGGGTGTCCGCCTTTTCGTCTAGCTGGTGCAGGAATCGCTTCTTTAATCAAGTCGACAAGCTCGAATGTCGTCTCAATCGGTTTATCGGCACGGGCTTGCTCAATCTTTCGTGCGATTTGCTTTGAAAACTTTTCCTCCCCGTATGTAAAGAAAATACGAGCAAGTTCTCCGAACGACCATTCGTTCACAACATGATAGGCTGAAAAGTCCCGTGACCGGTCCATTCTCATATCGAGCGGTGCGTCATAGTTGTAACTGAACCCGCGCTCCGCCTCATCTAGCTGTGGCGAAGAAACGCCTAGGTCGAATAGTACACCGTCCACTTTTGTCACACCACGTTGGGCGAGTTCTTCCTTCAAGTGAACGAAATTGCTCTTTATAAACGTCACACGGCCTTCATAAGGAGCCAATCGCTCTTTCGCATGTGCGAGCGCGACGTCATCTTGGTCGAACGCATATAGTTGACCCGTCGTTAGACGCTTTGCGATTTCTTCACTATGACCCGCTCCACCTAACGTACAATCGACATATACCCCATCTGGTTTGATGTTCAATCCCTCAATGGACTCCATTTTTAAAACCGTTTCATGCTCAAACATTCAAAAAACCCTCTCAACCTACATATTTCAACTGTTTTATTACACTTACTTTATCATAAAAATGTCAAGGTCCGTACAGGTTTTTAGTGAAAAGAGGAAACAAAAAGGTAACAACGAAAAAAAGCTCTCGACAAATGTCAAGAGCTCTCAAAAAAAGATTATACATAGAACAAACATCGCTCCGTATCAGATTGTTCATAAACCTGTTTCAATCGTTTGAACACGTCTAGTCCGTGACGATTTAATATCGGAACCATCGAGATGATGCGCTCTTGAGGGGCATCCATCGGGAACAGCCGGGTCGACAGATGAATCCTTCGTGCATTCAGACGATATTGTTCTCGCTTCGATTCAGCACGCATCTCATCCGCCAATCGCTCGAGCACATGTCTCGACTTCGCCTCAAATCGTCTTCCTTGTTTCCCTGCCTCATGACTGACGGCCTCTGTGAGCGTCCGATACGCATATAGCTTTTCTTCAAACGCTTCATCGTCAAATGCATGATCCGGGAGCGGTCGCTTCATATACTGCTCCAATGTCACGCTTTCTTGACGAAGCTTCTTCTCATCATTTCTTGACACGATCAACCCACCAAGACGTGGCAAGAGAAGCGGCATCTTCCATCTCATCTCGTGGAAGAGCGGTCGAAGCTGGAGCCAGTAGGCAATTTCACCGGGACCTGCCACATACCCAACAGTGGGGAACAGGAAATCCTGCATGAGCGGACGGGAGACCACGTTATTTGAGAAACGTTCCGGATGCGCCTCTATCTCTGTGAGCAGTTCGTCTTCAGTGAAGCGATGTCCTCGCTTTGTCGTGAACACCCCATCGACCTTCGCGAGCAGCTCTCGTGTCCCATCGTGATAAAACAGATGGGCCGCGTCTCTGTTCAAGTCGACCGATGGCATCCCTTCTTCATACGCATGACCGAGCGCTTCATGGAGCTTGTCATGATGCTCGATGAGACTTCGGAACATCGGTCGTTCGAGAGCCCGTACGTCTTTCGCGTGCGGGTCAAACAATAAAAAGTCAGATCCGACGAATCGCCGCATCATTCCACCGAAAAAGTGAGCGAACGAACGACTCACTTGAATGAGGTCAATCAGCTCATGATACAAATGTGAAGTATACGGCGTCTCTGTTTCGTTCAGTAGAAGACGTTGCGCCATTTGAACAAGTTCGAGCTTTACCCGTTCGAACTCTAAGTCCCCTATCGATGCTTTTCCTGCAAGCGGTAACGATGACAAGGCATCTTTTTTCAACGTCCTCGAAAACGCCTGTGTCGTGAAGACATGGTTGATTTCAGCAAAGTCATGATCTTCCGTCGCCATCCAGAAGACAGGAAGGACCGGTTTCCCTAATTTCGCTTCAGCCTGTTTCGCCCGTTTGATGACCGCTAACAGTTTGTATACGGCAAACAAAGGTCCTCCATATACGCCGACCTGTTGCCCCGTCACCATCACGTACGCTTTTCGCTGAGCGAGTAACTCCAGCTTCGCTTCCAACTCTTCCGAAAGTTCCCCGAACTGTTCTTGTTGTCCCTTTATTATCTCGACGAGCTCCGACAGATGCTCATAGGTGCGCCCTGAGACCTCCTCGGCACGTTTTTCGATTTCATCCATCCCTCGATAATCGAGCCAGCGACCATATTCATGATCGATTTGAATCATCGGTGATGTGGATGCATATAGAGCATCAAATGCTTCTACCTTCACGTATAACAACTTCCTTTCAATCAATCAACGAATCATGCCTTGGGCTACACCGATTGCGAATAAAATGGCGTGGGTCGGAACAAGTAGCAAGAAGAGTAACCGCCAACCATGGACGAACATCTTCGTGAACAACACTTCCTCATAACGAATCCGCTGCCAAATCGCGTTGATGGGGAAAATCGCACAGCAGGCTGCGAGCAATAATAGCAACATATCTGTCCCGACGATGGCCTCAAGTAAAATACTGCAAGCGTAAAACCAAAGGATGACCCCGGCATCGCATGCGAGTTTGAATGAGTTGATTGATTTCGGCATAATTTTTCTAAGTATCATATACACCATAAACCATAAGATGAGTGGAAATGAAACGATATACACTAACACGATGCGCTCGCTCCTAGAATCAGTTTATGTAATAGCGGAATGACAGTGAGAGAAATCTGCATCTGTTCGGCTTTCTCAATCACCGGTTTCAAAATCGCATCCACCTCTGTCGGCCGACCTTCTTCAAGATCGCGCAACATCGAGGAGCGATTCTGTGCGGTACGTTCGATAATCGTCTCGATGTAGGAAAATGAGACTTGCTGCGCAAACAAAGGCACCAACTCATCGTAAATCGATTGTGCGATTTCACGATATGGTGAGCCGGCGAGGGCTCCATTCGGGACCCGGCATAATGCCGTGATGGGATTGATGATGGCATTAGCAAACAATTTTTCAATGACGACTTGTTCAATATCTTCTTCCCACACGATGTGAAGTGGGCTCTCTTGAAATGATAGAGGATGGAGCCCCGACGTACTTCCAATTCGAATCCGTCCGAGTCCACGATGCTCAACCTCATGACCACGCTTCGTCACCCCATGCTCGACGACACCTAAATGAAACCCTCGACGTTTCGCATATTCCAGATGGGCAATCCCATTCGAACAAATAAAGACGGGCACCTTACCCGAGAGTCGGGCCGTCGCTTCCTCGACTTGATGGGCTTTCGTCGTGACAAAAAAAAGATCCTCGTCCGTTTCCTGAAGCGTCTGACTTGACCGTAACGACACACGTGCCGTCCCTTCCGTCACACCGATACGTGTGATGAAAAGTGGATCAGATGACCCGATCCTTCCATAGAGCGTCACGTCGTAATCGTCTGCGAGCACAGATGCCAACAATAATCCGACCGCTCCGTTTCCGATGATACCAATTCGTTTGATGGAGTTCATCATGGCCCTCCTCCTATTCGAACTATTTTCGCACAAAAAGTTTACCACATCTTTTCACCATGACCCAAAAATGATAAACAAAAAAGGAGTAACCTGAGAACAGGTCACTCCTTCAAGCATTATTTGCTTGTTACTTCTTTACCGTTGTAATGTCCGCAAGATTTGCAAACACGGTGTGAAAGTTTCATTTCGCCACAGTTCGGGCACTCGTTCATACCAGGTACGTTGAGTTTGAAGTGAGTACGACGAAGACGTTTGCGAGTTTTCGACGTTCTACGGAATGGTACTGCCATCGTTGTCCACCTCCTTGATAAGTTAACCTTCCTCGTTCTCTTTTTTCGAGAACAGGTCGGCTAGTCCCGCGAAACGCGGGTCAATTTTTGGTTGGGCTTCGGGCTGTTCGTCAGTGAGCGTCCAGCCTTCTCCTTCAACCTGAGTTTTGTCTGTTTCGTTCCCATAAACTTGCATCGGGACGTCTAACATGATGAGCTCTTTTACAATCGGTACAAGACTGATTGTATTTCCTTCTGGCAAATTCACGTCATCGAATTGCTCCGTATAACGCCCATTCTCCAAAAAGAAAGGCTCGAGCGATTCAATATCGAATTCATAAGTGACATCTTCTAACGTTCGCGCATCTGGCAACGTCAGGTCACCTTGAATCTTCAGATTGAATGTAACTTGATTAGATGTGAACGATGCATCCCCGTGCACATGCACCGGGCGAATCGAACGGATATCCGGATGGAGCTGAGTTAGCTCTGGTAGTTCTACCATCTCATCGATTGTAAAACCGTCACCCTGGTTTCGGAGCTTAAGTAGCTGTGCAATAGACCATTTCATCCGAATCACCTCAATTGCAACAATATGAATTATAGATAGGCCAACTTGTTTTGTCAATGTTTTTTCTTTACACTAAAATCAGTTGACGACGGCGCTTTGCCAAAGCGTACTTACTCATCTTACACCAATCCATACGACAATGCAAAGGAGTAAATCATGCAAAAGACGGCCATTATTGCAGAGTACAACCCGTTTCACAACGGGCACTATTATCAAGCGCAAACTGCACGTCACGAAACCGGAGCTGATGTCATGATTGCCATCATGAGTGCCCAGTTCACTCAACGGGGCGAACCCGCCTCGTTCGACAAGTGGAAACGGGCTAAGGCTGCCGTCGAGAGCGGTGCGATCGATCTTGTCATCGAGCTACCGACCCAATATGGGGTCCAACGCGCCGACCGTTTCGCTAAAGCCTCCGTCTCGATTGCTGAACAGCTCCGTTGCCAGACGCTATCGTTCGGGAGTGAGAGCGGGGATATAGATGCAATCCTCCATGCAGCCCGTTCACATGTCGAAGAGACGTCACGTTACAAAGAGGCGCTTCAAGAAGCATTACATGAAGGACACTCGTCCGCTCAAGCTTCGAGTCGAGCTTTCCGGACCGTTTATCCCTCATTTGATTTGACGCGACCAAACAACATTTTGGGCTATCATTACGCCAAAGCAGCAAAGATGATTCAGTTACATACAGTCAAACGGCTCGGGGCTGATTATCATGATCCTTCTTTAATGGACGTCATGTCGGCAACGGGTATTCGGGCTCATTACCTAGACACCGGTGAAGTTCGTGCCGTTCCGGCATCGACTGAAGCGATGTTTCGGACACAACCGATGACACATTGGGAACACTATTGGCCCGTCTTACAATTCAAACTGAGAACCTTGCCACTCCACACATTGACGGAGCTCGTAGGAATTGATGCTTCTCTCGCACCTCGTCTTAAGCAGGCGGGAGTCGAGCCTTCATTCGAACGTGCACTTGCTGTCGTGTCGACACGTCGCTACACGCGTACCGCCATTCAGCGGGCGTTCGTCGCCGTACTGCTTCACTGGTTAAAAGTCGAGGCACCGACACGCTTTGATGAAGTCCCTTACGTGAGACCGCTCGCCTTCAACGATCTCGGACGACATGCGTTACGAGATGTGAAGGAAGACGTGCAACTCGTCAGTAAGTTCGATGCCCGGCTCGATTTTGAAGCTCGTGTCACCGAAGCATATCGACTCCCGCTTCAAGATGATGCATTGATCGAGCACCGGCAACGCCCTCAGTTCATCTCTTCTAAATAACGAATCGCATCCTCGACCGTCTTTACAGGGACGACTTCAATGTCACTGTTTAGGCGGTCTCGTGATTCCAGCGCCTCTTCATAATTTGAACCGGCCGGCACAAAGAAGACTTCCGCTCTTTCCTCATCGGCGGCGACAATTTTCTGCCATGCACCTCCGATAGGTCCGACATTCCCTTCCTCATCGACCGTTCCGGTTCCGGCAATCCGTTTTCCATTTGCCAAGTCACCTGGCGTCAATTGATCATAAATTTCTAACGTGAACATCAATCCTGCAGATGGACCGCCGACATTCGTCAAAGCGACATCGACTTCAGGATCAGCCGTGATTTCTTGAACGGGAAGTGGTTCATAGATTCCAATTCCGACACGATCCCCGCTTTGATCGATCGGCTGAATGAGCGTTTGCACGACACGTTCTTCGCCGTCTCGTTCAATCGTCAACTCCACTTCATCGCCCGCCTCAAATTCCGATATGCGATTCAAAAAGTCGACGCGAGTGGCAAAGGACATCCCATCGATGGCCGTGATGACATCACCCGGCTTCAACACATTTGCCGCAAGGGACCCAGGAATCGGAGCAGATACATAAATTCCCTCGAAATCAACCGTCACGTCTTGATCTGCTAATTGATAGGCGTATTGGATTGCTGCTTGTTGAGAAGAGTCCATCAATAATCGTTGGCGACGTTCATAGTCTGCCTCACTCTCCCCATCGTATAAATAGCGACTGGATAAATTCGCTTCCGTGAACGGGGTCACCCAACTTTCAACTAACCAAAACGGAGTCGCACGGCGTTGGGAGATTGTCACCATCATCAGTTCACCATCCTCTTTTTCGCCACCTTGGACGGTCAGGAACTCTTCAATTGAGGTCGCTGCTCCGGGTGAAGAGATATAGTAAGGAAGTGGGACGAACAGGAAGAGAAGCACTGTAACGAGTAGACCGAGACCGATTTTTAACGATTTCATTGTCCCGAACTCACTTGATACTTTTTACGCAAGGCAATTTCAACCTGTTCCGGTACAAGTTCACTGACCGATGCACCATATTTCGCCACTTCTTTGACAATCGACGAGCTGAGGAACGAATATTGACTATTCGTCATCATGAACAACGTCTCGACGTTCTCATTCAACTTTTTGTTAATTGATGCGATTTGAAGCTCGTATTCGAAATCTGAGACTGCACGGAGCCCACGGACGATCGTCGCTGCTTCCCGCTCTGCGGCGTACTCGACAAGCAATCCACCGAACGCGTCGGCCGACACGTTTGGCAGATGTGTCGTCACGTCTCGAATCAGTCCAAGTCTTTCCTCCACATCAAACAATGGGGCCTTGCTTGAATTTTCAAGGACGGCGACAATGACCTCGTCAAAAATGGCCGCCGCTCGTTCAATAATATCTAGATGTCCGTTTGTGATGGGGTCAAAGCTACCCGGACAAATCGCAATCCGTTTCATCGTGTCACTCCTCCGATGCGTACTCATAGAAACTGATGGTGATGATATCTGAGTATCGCTGTTCTTTAATTCGTTCAAATCGTCCTACTCGTTCCGGTAACGTCACGTCACTACCGTGTTCACAGACGACTACGCCGATATCGATCAACAAATCTGATTCATCGATCATTTGTAAGAACGCCACATGTTCTTCCGCATGATATGGAGGATCCATAAAGATGAGTTTAAATTGTTCCTGTTGAACCTTGAGTTGTTCGAGTACCGCCTTGGCGTCTTGACGATATACTCTCCCTTTTACTTCATAATGGGTCGCTCGCAAGTTCTCTTGAATCGTTTGGACGGCTTTCGGTTGACGATCGACAAAAATAGCTTCGTCACAACCTCGTGATAACGCCTCGATTCCGAGCCCACCGCTGCCCGCGTAAAGGTCTAGTGCTTTCCCGCCTGAAAAATAAGGTCCGATAATGTTGAATAACGATTCCTTCACTTTATCGGTCGTCGGCCGTGTCGCCGTTCCTGGGACCGCTTTTAAACGGGTCCCTTTTCGTTCTCCAGATATGACACGCATGTCTTTCCCTCCAGCAGAAAAGATGAAGGTGATGCCACCTTCATCTTTTTGTTTATTTCGATTTTGTCTCGTACGTTTCGGAAATGAATGGGCGTTCGCTTCGAACGACCGCTTCCACAAACGGCAATGCTTTCACTTGTTCGAGTACGGCTTCATGACCTTCGAGGTCAGTATAAAGAAACGCATACTTTTCTCGTTTTGAGACAAAGTAAAGATTCGCATAACGTCTTAACGCTTTCACTTGTTTTAAGGAATTCACGTATACGACGAAGCCAATCCGTTCATTCAACTTAGACGGCGCATCCACAACTTCCGCCTCCTCCGCAGCTACCTCCACCAGAACATCCACCTTCATCAAAGAATGGATTACCGGTCGGGACCTTGATTTTAGGAGAGACTGAATGAGCGAGTAGTTCACTCACTTCCCCTAACAACTTATCCAAGCTTCGTTCCGCTTTTTTGAACGCAGCGATTTCCGGCTGTACATCGAGACGACGTTTGATGAGATGCATCTCTTTTTTGATGCGGTCGTGGTCCGGATGATGCTTTCCGAATCGCTGGACATACTCATAGTCCTCTTTCATCTTCAAAAACTCACGCTCGATTTCCTTTGCTTCTTGTGATGCGAGACGTGCCGCTTTCGTTTGAATATATGTTTGAAACGATTCGCTTGCTTCAATCAAATCGGTCAATTCTTCTGTTTGATCGAGCAGGGCAATCGTCTGTTCAGTGATTATCATACCCCTCACCCTTTCTGCCATGATTTTACCACAATTGTTTCCCTATGTAAGCAATCCACACTATAATTGAAGTTGACCGCAAGGCGTTCCATGTAGAAAGGAAGTGAACAGACGCAACCGATGCGTCTACGTATGAAAAAAGTTTCTTTTAATATGATCCGATCGGCCGGTATCAAGACGGATTATGCGAAACCCGAATATTATTTCGATCAGCTCGATAAGGTTCGCGCTGCCGACCTCGTCCTGTTCCCTGAGTATTGGATGGTCAATTCCATCATCTACGGGATGAATAAAGCAATCTTCCCATCACCTGCGACTTATCACCTCGGGCACGACAAGATCGAAATGACGCGCGCCTTTAAAGCGACATATCCGCATCGGATTCCGAAGACATTGATTTATGGAAAGAACCCATACACGATTGAACGCGTGTTGGAAGAATTCCACTACCCGTTCGTCGCCAAAAAAGCCAAATCCTCAATGGGTCAAGGGGTATGGTTAATCAAAAATGACCAAGACTGGTTAGAATACGTCGAGAATCATGATACGTTCTATGTCCAAGAGTTCATTCCGAATGATCGCGACTTACGCATCATCGTGATTGGAGAAGAGGTAGTCGGTGCCTATTGGCGTGTCAGCGAGGCTTTTTTAAACAATGTCGCTCAAGGGGCTAACTTCTCGTACGAAGACATCCCGGAAGACGTCGTCCAAGAAGTTCAATCGATTGCGAACACGTTATCTATCAATCACGCAGCGTTTGACGTTATCGTGACAGAAGATGGATTTTACATTTTAGAATTCAACGTCTTTTTCGGATCAGAAGGACTGCTACCTCTTGGCGTGAAACTCCCTCAAAAAATCGAGGAATACTTAAATTCACTCGGCTGATTAATCGTTCATCTTTTTTTCACAATTTGAACACACGTTATTCCAAGAACGTTTTTGAATATGGTATGATGACATATGAGGTTTATTCGAAAAGGGGGATTATGATGAAATTTGAGCAGTTCCACATCGAGGGAAAAGAAATCCGTTTTGGTTTGCTCGAGACGATCATGGATCATCATCATTTCATCCGTGAAGGTGCTTGGGATTACGAGCGTGCCACGTATGACATGAAATATGAGAAACAATCGACTGGCGAAACATTCTATCTTCGCTTACCTGTATACGCGATCGAAGGTCAAATCGAAGATCGTCACGCTGTTGTCAAAATGCTTACACCGATTTTAGGAAAGCATTATTATCCACACGGTGTTGAATACGATGAAGTCTTCCCAGAAGAAATCGTCCGCGACTGTGAGCGCCGTCTAAAAGCACTCGCAGAAACATTAGAAGTCAAACCCCTTGCATAAGCGAAGGGGTTTTTCTTATGGGCGAGTTAAACGTTGTTAGGCAACTTACGCCGACAAGTCCTTTGATTCGATGATCACGCAACCTTTACTCTTATAATACATAATCATATCTTCTAGTTTTTTCAAATCGTAGCTCGTAATGCAATCCGACAAGACGCTAACCGCATAGTCAGATTTCCGCAGATTGTAGCAAGTCGACTTCACACAGGCGGTCGCATCAGCCCCAGTGATATAAAACGTATCGATGTGATGCTTGGCAATGAACGTCACAAACGCTTCGCTCGTCAAGGCGTTGCCCTTGTACTTTGTGAACACGTGGTCGGACGCGAGCTTCAAATCTGGTGCTAATTCCGCTCCTCGCGTTCCTGTTTTGAACGTTCTCGTCCCTGCTGATAAATTCTCATGACGGATATAGACGATATGTAACTTCTTTTCGACCGCCCAATCAATCGCTTTATTGATGTTGTCGATGATTGCTTTGTAATTTTTCGTGATGTCATTTTGAATGTCAATAACGACTAAGGCTTGGTTCTGCATAATTTGTCCTCCTCCATTTCTAAAAAGCGAACATTAGTTCGACTCCGCTATTTAGTATAGCAAAGTTCACTTCTGGAAGATATAGTCATTAAGAAACGTAGCGTCGAGCATATAAAAAAGGAGGCCCTTTACGGGTCCTCCCTTATATCATGCCGCAATGACGGTCAATGTCACATCGACTTGACCGAGCAATAAATCGAATTGGTCTCGAACATAGCGATACAATCGCTCTGCCTCGACGAGTGTTAATGGTGCAATGATTTGATAATCATAGTGGTCTTTCGAGCGAGAGACGACTTTCACTTCTTTCAAGCCGAATTCGATTGCGCTACACGCGATCAAATCTTCAATTGCCCGTTCCGCAATCGTCACGTCTCCGTATGAATAGTCATTCCCAATCACAGCCATCGTATCGTTCATGGTGATCACTCCTTTTCATTCGCGAGCACTTTAACGTCCTCCATGATAGATTCGATATCGACCGGTTCATCCCCTGCCGTCGCCATCTGCGCGACAGCACGGACATCATGATGGCGGTCGATGACGTACATCGTCGTCGCATGCGTCACGAGTCCGCTGTTCGCCTTCGAATAATAGAACTGTAGCTGACGTGTGATTCGGTCAATGTCTACCTGGTCTCCCGTCAACATCTTCCATCCAGTCGGCTCTGCTTGGAATGCTTCCCCGTAATTTTTCAGAACGGGCACGGTATCCACCTCCGGGTCAACCGTGATCGCGACGAGTTCTACGTCCGAGCCGTATAAGTTCTCTTTTTTCAATTCTTTTTCGAGTTTCATAAAATCACGTAACGTGAGCGGACAAATATCTGGACAGTTCGTATAGAAGAACGTCACAATCTTCACTTTTCCGTTGTCGGAATTATAGGTCTCTTCATTTAATGCGTTCGTTAATGTGAACGGGGTTGGCTCTTGAATGACGGGTAGGTCGTCTTGATTGAAGAAAACAAAATACACGGCTACTCCGATGACGACAAGCGTCAAGACGGTCAAACCGACCGTCAAATAGCTATTCCGTTTCATACAGCTCTCCCTCTCTATGGATCATCCTCCGATTATCGCGCGGAATACGTTCGTCGTTTCACCTGGGTCATATGCCACATAGAGAAGAATGTAAACCGTCACCCCCGTAATGGCCGTGAAGAACCAGACGACTGACGCTTTTGGACCGATTTTCCGGTGCTTCTCGATTTTGTTTTTATAACCGAGATAGAGCGTAATCAATCCGAGGATACCACCTGTGGTTGCGAGAAGAATATGGAAAATCATAAAACCAAGATAGAACGGCTTCACTGAATCCGGTCCCCCAAATGCCGTGTTACCGACAAAAATGGTACGCGAGACGTAAAGGATGAAGAACGTCGTCGCTGCAATCGCTGCGGCCGTCATCACCTTTTTATGTTTTTCGATGTTGCTGCGGTCTTTTGCGATAATCACCCATCCGATGGCGACAAGAATCGCACTGATGACGATGAATGACACACTAATTAAGGCAAGATAGTTCATCAATGTTTCCCCTTTACGTTCTGTTTAATTTTTTTCATTTGTTTCTTGCGGAGTGAATGACATGCCTTCATCAAGAGCAAGTGACTTCGTCCGACGCACCCAGCCGAAGAACGTCCAGCCGAAGAAGAAGCCGTACACGATCTCTTGACCGAGTTTCATGAGGACCCCACCGAAACGTTGATCTTCGAGCGCACTGTTCGTCGCTCCCATCAACGCCTCTAAATCAATTCCGGAAACGTCACCATTCGGGAGACAGTATCCAAGGACCGTCGCAAACGTCTGTGGGTCCGTGTATGCATTATAGAGTGTCGTTTGACTAAAGATGATGAGCGCACAGGCAGGTGTCAGTAAGACCCCGTTGGCGATAATGTACACCATTCGTTTCAAATCGGACATGCCTTCCTCTTCGTCTGAGACGAGTGGAACGATGACCGGATACCACATCGTCAAACTAAAGACGACAAGGGCACCGTGGAAAATACGGTGAACGCCGTAGTTCGTCAAGACGTAGTCGAATACGACCGGCATATGGTAAATCGAGAACAATGCGTTGAATAAAATGAGCGCGATCAGTGGCTTCGTCAAAAACTTGAACATCGGCCCAATCCATTTGAAGCTAAGTACTTTTTCAAACACCCAGTACGGTAGACCGTAAACGACGAGTGCCGGTGCCAAAATATAGACGAGCACCATTTGGAACATATGCACCGATAAAATGATATGTGCCATGACATCGATTGGACTTCCAAAACCGATGTAATACAAGACAATCGCAAACAACATACTAAACTTTTGTAATAACGTGGTCGAGGCATATCCTCGCTTCGCCATTCTCTCTGTCACGACGGCGTATAACACATAAATCCCGACCATGAGCAATCCGAACAGCGGACTCCATAACGTGAGCCAATCAAATTGATTGAGCAGCTCCGACGTATTCCAGAGCATCCGTTCACCCCTTTTCTTTCTCTCCCTAACCTTTGAAACCGTTCACTTCAAGATTACTATTCATTCATTTTTGAAGTAAAGGAAAAAGGACCGAATCATCCGTGTTTCCACAGATGTTCAATCCTTTGTCACAATTACCAAATGAGTAAGCGGAGTGCAGCGACCGTGATGATGGCAACAAAGATACCTAGCCACATCATGCCAACGATCCACGTGTTCCCACGGTTATTCATATGCATGAAGATATATAACTGTAGGAAGACTTGGATGACCGCCAAGATGATTAAAAAACCACCTGCTGCCCACACCGGCATCAATTCCGCATAGACGGCGCCGAATGCCACGAATGTGAGTAAAATCATCATCGCGAAACTGATTAATTGAAGCTGATACTCACGTTTCGACTCTGCTTTTACTTCAAGCTCTAACTGCTTGTGAGATTCGTTCATTACTCGTTTTTCCATATTAGTTCACCATCCCTAAGAGGTAGACGATTGAGAAGATGAAGACCCAAACAACGTCGATAAAGTGCCAATATAGACTCGATACATAAAACTTTGGTGCATTGTATACATCGATCGGACGGTTCCAGTTACGAATCAAAAGCGTCGTGATCCAAAGAAGACCGAACGTTACGTGCGCGCCGTGGAAACCAACCAACGTATAGAAGGCTGAACCGAATGCGCTCGACGTGAACGTGTGACCGATGTGGTAGTAGTGAATGAACTCGTAAATCTCAGCACCAAGGAATCCGGCACCAAGAAGGAGCGTCACAATCAACCAAAGCTTCATACGCCCTGGATTGTTTGCCTTCATGTTCATCATCGCAAGGACACTTGTAAGTGAACTTGTGAGGAGGAGCATCGTCATAATGAAGACGAGCTCCATTTCGAAAATGTTATACGAACGTAATTCCTCTGGCGCACCAGAGTTCAAGAGACCAACGTATGTTCCAAAGAGCGAGGCGAAGAGGACTGTCTCTCCACCAAGGAAGAACCAGAAGGCCACATATTTATTTTTCCCTTCCAGTGTTGCTTTCTCTGGATTGGCCGGGATACCGGTCACTGGGTGTTTTTCAACTGCATGTGCCATTTATTGTTCTCCTTTCTCACGAATCGCTTTCAAGTCTGCTTCGACTTGTGACTTCGGAATGTAGTAGCCGTGATCGTCAATCCAAGAACGTAGGAACATCGAGACGAACGTCATCGCTAATCCAAATCCAATCAATGACCAACCGACGACCGTGTTATCCATCTGGAAGATGGCACCGAGTCCTGCGATAAAGAGGCCGAGTGACATGAAGAACGGAATGAGCGAGTTATTCGGCATGTGAATGTCCGAAACTTCCTCAGCGACTGACACGCGTTTGTTGCCTGCCATTTTCTCGAGCCAGAACGTATCAAGTCCTTTGACGAGTGGTGTTTGTGCAAAGTTGTACTCTGGAGTCGGAACAGGAAGTGTCCACTCAAGCGTACGTCCGTCTCCCCAGTGGTCTGGTTTGACGCGGTCTTTTGACAAGAAGGCTTTCACAACAGCGATGAGCAAGACAATCGTTGACACACCCATGAAGAATGCACCGATTGTCGAGAGCATGTTGAGTGTATCCCAACCTTGACCATCGAGGTATGTGAAGACTCGACGTGGCATACCGAACAATCCGAGGAAGTGTTGCGGGAAGAACGTCAAGTGGAACCCGATAAAGAACAACCAGAACTGCCAGTATCCAAGCTTTTCAGAAAGGGCTTTTCCGAACATGAGTGGGAACCAGTAGTAAAGTCCTGCGAAGAGACCGTATACAACCCCACCTACGATAACGTAGTGGAAGTGAGCGACAACGAAGTAGCTGTCGTGGTACTGATAGTCAGCAGGTGCGACTGAAAGCATAACCCCTGTCATCCCACCAACGAGGAATGAAGGAATGAACGCGACAGAGTAAAGCATGGCCACGTTGAATTTAATTTGACCGCCCCACAGTGTGAAGAGCCAGTTAAAGATTTTAACACCAGTTGGTACGGCAATCGCCATCGTTGCAACAGCGAAGATCGAGTTGGCAACTGGACCAAGACCGACTGTGAACATGTGGTGAACCCAAACCATGAATCCAAGGAAACCGATAAGCATTGTCGCGAAGACCATCGTCGTGTAACCGAAGAGACGTTTACGCGCAAATGTCGGAATGATTTCCGAGAAAATACCGAATGCCGGTAAGATCAAGATGTATACTTCCGGGTGACCGAAGATCCAGAAAAGGTGTTCCCAGATGACAACGTTCCCGCCAAGTGCCGGGTCAAAATAAGCAGCTCCGAAGAGTCGCTCGAACATCAACATGAACAATCCGACCGTAAGTGGTGGGAATGCGAAGACGATCAATGCCGATGCAACGAAAGTCGTCCATGTGAAGAGTGGCATACGCATGAGTTTCATTCCTGGCGCACGCATGTTCAAGATGGTGACGAGGAAGTTAATCCCGGCCATCAATGAACCGAAACCTGAAATCTGAAGACCGAGAGCGTAGAAGTCTACCCCTGTCGCTTCCGGTTGTGTTGAAAGTGGAGCGTAAGCCGTCCACCCTGCGTTTGGTGCTGCTCCGAAGAACCAGCTCAAGTTAAGCATGACTCCACCGAAGAAGAACAACCAAAAACCTAATGAGTTAATGAATGGGAACGCAACGTCGCGTGCCCCGATTTGAAGTGGTACGACGGCGTTCATAAAACCGAATAGCATCGGCATGGCCGCTAGGAAGATCATCGTCGTCCCGTGCATCGTAATCAACTGGTTAAATGTCTCACCGCTGACGAAATCGTTCATTGGTTTGACGAGTTGCCAACGAATCAGTAATGCTTCAATTCCACCGAGAAGGAGGAAGAAGATTCCTGAGAACAAATACAAAATACCGATTTTTTTGTGGTCAACCGTCGTAATCCAATCCATGATGCCATTGTATTTACGCGATTGCTGCATTGCAGTGGTCTGTGCCACGTGAAATCCCCCTTTTCCCGTTAGTCAATCTTCTGCTCATACAAGAAGTCAACGAGTGCATCTAATTCTTCGTTGCTGATTTGACCTTCATTGAATCCTGGCATAAGAGCCCCTTGTTTCTTCTCTTGCGGGTCACGAATCCACTCTTTCAAGTTGTCCTCGTTGTTTTCGAGGTAACCTGCGAGCCATTCACGATCACCGAAGTTCGTTAAACTTGGTGCCACTTTACCGCCGCCGTGACAGCTCAAGCAGCTTTCGACATACACTTGCTCACCTGTAGTCAAGTTTGTGTTGTCTGCGACGAGATTCTCACCGTTCTCGTCTTGCTTAGCTTTCATGTCAGCGAGCCATTGATCATATTCTTCTTGCTCGAGCGCGATGACTTTAAAGTCCATAAGGGCATGTGACGGACCGCAAAGCTCAGCACATTTCCCGTAGTAAGTACCTGGTTCATTTGCATGTAACCACATTTCGTTATCAAGTCCTGGGTTCGTATCTGTCTTACCAGATAAAGCCGGTACCCAGAATGAGTGAATGACATCTTTAGACGTCAAGTTGATGCCGACTCGTTTTCCGACTGGAATGACGAGCTCTTGCCCTGTCACAACACCTGCTTCTGGATATTCAAATTCCCACCAGTACAAGTTAGCTGTAACGTTGATTTCTTCTTCTTTTTTCGCTTCTTTCGCTTTCGCGAGTTCGACAGTCGTCGTGATTGTCGGAACAGCGAGAATGATGAGAAGGATAATCGGAACGACTGTCCAAATCATCTCGAGTGTACTGCTACCTTCAACTTGCTTCGGAATCGATTCATCTTTCCGACGGAACTTCATGAGCACGTACACGTAAATGACCGATACGATGATGAGTACGAAGAGCATGATCGCCAAACTGATGAGAATGATGCGGAGCTGAAGCTCAGCCCCTTCTCCCATCGGCTTCAATGCAGACAATCCCTCTTGACCGCAACCTGATAACAGGACTGCGAACATCATCATCGGGACGATGCCAAACAGAAGCTTCTTAAATGATTTCACAACAATCCCCACTTTCTCCCAAAATGATGTGTAATGGTTTTCTATATAGTGAGTGCGATCACCAGAGTGCTGTCAAAATCAGCGCGATAATCCACACGACTAAATAAATTAATGAATAGAAGAACATTTTGTTTGCCCACTTGATTTCGTCCTCGGCGTTGAATCCTTTCAATCCGAGATACAACCAGTAGCCCCCTAAACCGGCTGCGACTGTCAAGTAAACAAGACCATAGTGCATAAATAAGAGCGATGCCGGAATCAGCGTCGCAATCCACCAGATGATCTGCCGTTTCGTGATGGCAAATCCGTTCACGACCGGAAGCATCGGAATGCCTGCCGCTCGATACTCTTCCGTCCGTCGCATGGCGAGCGCTAGGAAGTGAGGTGGTTGCCATAAGAACATGACAAGGAACATGAGCCACGCATCAATATGAAGTGCCGGATCTAGTGCTGCCCAACCGATGAGCGGTGGAACGGCTCCCGAAATACTACCGACGACTGTATTGAGCGTAC
Source organism: Exiguobacterium sp. KJ 601 (assembly GCF_027161185.1). GTDB lineage: Bacteria > Bacillota > Bacilli > Exiguobacteriales > Exiguobacteriaceae > Exiguobacterium > Exiguobacterium profundum. Next base: position 1,656,211 of record NZ_JADHZG010000001.1, read on the forward strand.
TCGTACGCTTCAGCCACATCGTATAAATCACGACATAAAAAAATGCCCCGATTAAACCGAATACTGCGGCGACGTACGATACAAGGAGCAATAGTAGTGTTCCGATTGCAAGTTGTGTCAATCCAAGGAGTAAAATCTTCTCTCCTGAAATCTTGCCGGTTACACTCGGTCGATTGTCCGTACGATCCATTAAGTAATCGATATCTCGGTCCACAAAGTTGTTTAGGTAACAACTCCCCGAAATCACGAGTGCGCTTCCTAACATCGTTAATAAGAGCTGTGGCCAAACTTCAAACAAGTAAAGGACTGGCGTATCGCTCTGGTACGTCGCTGCCACGAAGAATCCTGCAAACACCAACAACAGGTTGGCGCGAACAATTCCCATTTTCGCTAAGGCGACGTAATCTCGGAATGACGTTGATTCTGTATACTCTACATCTACCGTCATCCCTGGGTTGACTTTTGTCATACTGACCCCCCCACATAATCACGAAATCCTCGCATTCTCTTCACAGAAAAAACACAATATGAACAAAATACACTTAACTCTCTACAAAGATACCATATTTTTTTATAAAATACGCCCTTTATGCTTGTAAAATAGCGAGTTTTTTGTGTCAATAGTGTGATATTTGTCACACCTTATGTGCTTTACTAATATTAGAATAACGTTTTTGATAACGATTGCAAGCTTTTCCATTTCGTTTTTTGAACGGAAAGCCGTATAATAAGTATGGCGAAAAAAATATAAATAAACAAGGTACATTTTTTAACGGATTTCGATTAGAAGCAGGTGGTATTACATGCATAAAAAACTCGCGTTTTTCTCAGGGTTTGTCACCCTCGGGATGATGCTTGTCCTCATCATGGGTGGAACCGTGACGAAGACGGATTCAGGAGATGGTTGTGGGACGGACTGGCCACTCTGTCATGGAAAATTAATCCCAACCAATCCCAGTGTTGAAACGATGATTGAATACAGTCACCGGGTAGTCTCCGGTATTGAAGGTCTTCTCATCATTGCGCTCGCCATTTGGACGTTCATCGCGGTCAAACATCGGGTCGATGTGAAAATCTTTGCGTTTCTCGCATTTATCTTTATGCTCATCCAATCAATCATTGGAGCGGGCGCGGTCATTTGGCAACAGTCGGATGCCATCCTGGCCCTTCATTTTGGAATTTCTCTCGTGTCGTTCGCATCGTTACTCATTTTGACGATTCTGTTATTCGAAGGTGACCAGGAACATCAAGTCGTATCGAGACGATTAAGATCTCATCTTTACGGTCTTTCAATTTATACGATGATCGTCGTGTACACAGGAGCCTACGTCCGTCACCTCGGTGCTACATACGCATGTGTCGGTTGGCCGATTTGTGAGCAGAACGTCTGGACGTTCGAGTCGTATGTGCAGATGGGACATCGCATCATGGCGGGTATTCTCGTTTTGTACACGTTGTATGTACTCTATCTTGCCCGAAAAGAAATGAACCGATTGATTGAGCGCGGTATGTGGGCGTCTCTTTTCTTCATCCTACTTCAAGTCGGTACAGGTGCTTGGATCGTTCTTGGAGGACACGCGACTTACGTTCCGCTCCTTCACGCATTCTTGATCACGTGCTACTTCGGTATCCTGTCATACCTCTCTTATCACGCGTATCGGTCGACAGCGCGACAAGACGGGGCACAATTGAAAAACATGAACGGATAACCAAACTAAAAAGCGCCGCGGCGCTTTTTAGTTTACAATGCTTTAAATCGTTCGAGGGCACGCTCTCTCGCTTCTTTATGATCGACGATTGGCATGGCATAGTTGTCTCGCTCTGACGGGTCCGGAAAGTGAATCGATTTATCTGTTATATGTTTCAGCTCCGGCACATACTTCCGGATGAACGTCCCATCAGGGTCAAATCGCTCGGATTGCGTCGTCGGATTGAAAATACGGAAATACGGAACAGCGTCCGTCCCGACTGAGGCCGCCCATTGCCATCCCCCGATATTCGACGCTGCCTCATAATCGATCAGCTTTTGCTCGAAATACCGTTCCCCTTTTCGCCAATCGAGAAGGAGATGTTTCGATAGGAAAGATGCGACAATCATGCGTAGGCGGTTGTGCATCCACCCGGTCTCGTTCAACTGACGCATCGCCGCGTCGACGATTGGATACCCCGTTTCCCCGTTACACCACTTTTCGAACTGCTTTTCATTGTCCTCCCATTCAAGTGACTTGTATTTATCATTGAACGGTTGATCTTTCAATCCGTGGAACTTTGACATGACCATGTAATAAAATTCACGCCATAACAGCTCATCGTAATACGTGTCACGCCCCTTTGATCGTCTCGCCGACAACACTTGTTCGGTGATGGTGCGAATCGACAACACACCTGTCCGTAAATAAGGAGATAGTCGACTCGTCCCGGCGATGCTCGGAATGTCACGCTTCTCGTCATAATCGACCATGCGATCATTGACGAAGTGGGTCAATCGTTTCTTCGCTTCCGTTTCCCCTAGCCCTTTCCATTCACGATTACATCGTTTGAATAGATCTTTCAGTTCACTCGGTTGTTCATTCTTTGAACGGATGTACTGAGATAAACGATCGACATCAACCTCATACGGTGCGGGCGGCTGTTCGGCATACGCCGCTTTTTTGAACGGGGTGAAAACTTTATAGGGATCGCCACTTTTTGTACGGAACGCATCGGGATGAAACAGGTGACGATCCAGAAGTCGCACAACTTTTACTTCTTCACCAAGTGCTTCAATCACACGGTCATCCCGCTGTTTGAACGGTTCCACGTACTCCGCATTAAAATAGAGCACATCCATCTCCCCGAGCTGTTTCACGAACGCATCCTCCGTCTCTGCGACAAGGACGCGAAGCCCTAACCCTTTCGCATCTAAATCATACATGAACGTTCGCATCGTCGAGAAGAAATAGTCATGCCGTACCTCGAACGGGTCACAGTATTTCGGATTCAACCAAAAGACGAAATCTAGGTCATCGCCTTCCTCCATATCTTTCAATACACGGTGTAACATATGATTATCGGTCAGTCTAAAATCCGAACGAAACCAACATACTCGTCTCATGATCTCCACTCCCATCTACAAAAAAGAAGCATAGCGCGCTATGCTTCTTTTGATTATACAAATTCAATCAACAAGTCGTCACTTTGTATTGTGTCGCCTTCTTTAATATGAATGGCCTTAATCTCACCATCTTGTGCCGCTTGAATCGTCGTTTCCATCTTCATCGCTTCTGTGACGAGCAACTGCTCCCCACGATGAACTCGACTTCCTGGTTCGACCAATACTTTCAAGACAGACCCCGGCATCGATGCACCGACTTGTTTGGCGTTCGAACGATCGACTTTCGGACGGCTTGTCGTTGCCGATTTGACATTGACATCTTTAATCTCGATTTCACGTGGTACCCCGTTCATCTCATACGAGACGAGACGGATGCCATCTTCATTCGCTGCACTCACTTGTACAAGCTTGATGATTAACGTTTTTCCAGTCTCGATTTCAACTTGGATTGTCTCACCGACGTTTAATCCGTAAAAGAATGTCAACGTGTCGAGCACTGAGACGTCCCCGTATGTCGTTGTATGTTTGATATAGTCTTCGTACACTTTCGGATAAAGCGCATGAGCAAGAAGTTCAAAGTCCGTCACCGGTCGCTCGAATTTTTCGAATAGTTCTTGGCGTGCCGATTCGAAGTCATACGGTTTGATCAATTTACCAGGACGAACGTTTAATGGCTCTTCCCCTTTCAAGATGACTTGTTGCACATCTTTCGGGAATCCACCTGGAGGCGTTCCTAATTCACCACGCATCATTTCGACGACCGAGTCTGGGAAGTCCAACTGATGTCCTCGTGTCATCACATCTTCTTCCGTCAAGTTATGCTGGACCATGAAGAGCGCCATATCACCGACAACTTTAGATGACGGCGTCACCTTGACAATGTCCCCGAACAACATGTTGACTCGGGCATACATCGCCTTGACTTCTGCCCAGCGGTCTCCAAGTCCGACCGCTTTCGCCTGCTGTTGGAGGTTTGAATATTGCCCACCTGGCATCTCGTGTTCGTACACGGATGGATTCGATGCACGCATATCACTTTCAAACGGTTCATAGTTGTGACGCACGTCTTGCCAGTAGTCACTGATGATTTCATATTGTTTCGGGTCGACTTTCGGCTGACGTTCGTGGTGGTTGAGCGCATAAACCAAACTTCCACCTGAAGGCTGTGATGTCATCCCTGACATCGAACTCGCGGCAACGTCAACGATATCGACACCGGCATCTGTCGCGCGAGCATATGTGAAGATCCCGTTACCGGAAGCATCGTGTGTATGCAAGTGGATTGGTAAGTCTACGGCGTCCTTTAATGCCGATACGAGTGCATAGGCTGATTCCGGCTTCAATAGACCTGCCATATCCTTGATTGCCAAGATATGCGCACCACTCGCCTCAAGTTTCTTCGCGAGGTCGATATAATACGGAAGATGGTACTTCGGACGGTTACCATCATACAAGTCTCCCGTATAACAGATGGCTGCCTCTGCAACTTTCCCAGTTGGAAGCGTCGCATCGATTGCCAATTGAATCGACTCAAGGTTATTGAGACTATCAAAGATTCGGAACACGTCGACTCCGGCATATGCCGCTTCGTGTACGAATTTCTCGATGACGTTGTCTGCATAGTTTTTATATCCGACCGCATTCGCACCGCGTAGCAACATTTGAATTAGGACGTTCGGCATCTTCTCACGAAGCTTCATGAGACGTACCCATGGGTCTTCGGATAAGAATCGGTAGGCCACGTCGAACGTCGCTCCGCCCCATGCCTCGACCGAGAACAATTCTGGCATGAGTTTGCTTGTCGGTTCGGCGATATTTAGAATATCCTGTGTGCGCATGCGCGTCGCGAGCAACGATTGATGCGCATCTCGCATCGTCGTATCCGTCAACAACAGTTCCGGTTGACGTTTGATCCAGTCGGCGAGGCCGTCCGGTCCAAGCTCTGTAAGAATTTGTTTCGTCCCTGGCTTCGCTTCTGCCGGGAGGTCGTGCGGGATTCGCACCGAACGGCTGATCGGCTTGTCTTTCAGACCAACACCTGGGAATCCATTCACTGTCACATCCCCGATATAGTTCAACAGTTTCGTCCCGCGGTCTTTTCGTTTCGGGAAGACGAACAGTTCTGGCGTCTCATCGATGAATGACGTGTTGTAATCTCCACTGATAAAGTTCGGGTGCTTCATGACGTTAATCAAGAACGGAATGTTCGTCTTGATTCCACGAATCCGGAACTCGTTCAAGTTTCGAACCATCTTCGAGGCCGCTTGTTCGAATGTCATGCCATGTGTGGACAATTTCACGAGAAGTGAATCGTAGTACGGTGAAATCTCTGCACCGACATACGCATTCCCACCGTCAAGACGAACACCAAAGCCACCCGGAGAACGGTAAGCCATAATTTTTCCAGTGTCCGGCATGAAGTTATTGCCTGGGTCTTCAGACGTAACACGTGATTGGATTGCATAACCGAGAAGTTTAATCTCTTCCTGTTTCGGCATTTGAATCATATCGCCGTGGAGCGACTCACCTTGCGCGATCATCAATTGCGTTTGAACGATGTCAAAGCCCGTCACCATCTCTGTGATCGTATGTTCCACTTGAATGCGCGGGTTGACTTCGATGAAGTAGAACGACTCATCCTCTGTCACCAAGAACTCGACTGTACCGGCGTTGACGTATCCGACGTGACGCATGAGTTGGACCGCCGCATCACAAATCGCTTGGCGCGATGCATCAGACAATGTCACACACGGCGCCACTTCGACAACTTTTTGGTGACGGCGCTGAACCGAACAGTCACGCTCGAATAAGTGAACGATGTGACCGTGCTCATCCCCAAGAATTTGCACCTCGATGTGTTTCGGACGTTCGACGAGTTTTTCTATGTACACTTCGTCAGAACCGAACGCCTGCTTTGCTTCTGACTTTGCACGTTCAATCAAATCTTTCATTTCCGCTTCTGTTCGAATGACACGCATTCCGCGTCCTCCGCCACCCATCGAAGCTTTGACCATGAGCGGGAATCCGTTCTCGTTCGCAAATGCTTCAGCATCTTCATATGATGTGAGCGGTCCATCCGAACCCGGGATGACAGGAAGACCCGCAGCAATCGCACTCTGACGTGCTCGTACTTTATCCCCGAACGCATGTAAATGTGACTCATGCGGTCCGACAAAGATGATGCCCTCTTCACGGCAACGTCGTGCGAGTTCAATGTTCTCTGAAAGGAAACCATACCCTGGGTGAATCGCATCACTGTCTGACTCCTTAGCGATTCGAATCACGTCTTCGATATCGAGGTACGCATCGATCGGTTTTTTGTCTACACCGATCAAGTAGGCTTCATCAGCTTTAAAGCGATGTAAGGAGCCGCTATCTTCTTGCGAATAGACAGCTACCGTTCGAATGCCTAACTCTGTCGCCGCGCGAAATACGCGAATGGCAATTTCCCCACGGTTTGCAACAAGTAACTTTTTAATTGGTTTCAAATGAAATCCCCCCGTTAATGAAGTTTGTTCGTTTCCTTACCTGACAACGTGAAGCGATGAGCGTTGAACGTTTTCTTCTGACTTCACCCGAATTTCTTCTCGTCGTGTCGCCTCTCGATGACGGTTACGCATCGAGATACTACTGAGCACCCCGAGAACACCCATCATCATGATGAGCGATGTTCCTCCATAACTGACCAGTGGCAAGGTTACGCCTGTCCCTGGGAACCAACCGGACATCGCACCGATGTTGATGGCCGTCTGGATAATGATTTGTGATGCAATCCCAAACGATACGAACATCGCAAAGTGACTATCCGCATGATTGGCGATATGGATCGCGCGAAAGGCGATGAAGAAGAGTAGGACTAAAACCGTCAATACACCGAGGAATCCTAACTCCTCCGCAATGATCGACATGATATAGTCGGTTTCTGGTTCTGGCAAATATCCATACTTTTGAAAACTGTTCCCAAGTCCGACTCCAGTCAATCCACCATGTACAATTGAGATAATCGACATGAGCAATTGATGTCCATATCCTTCCGGGTCCATGAACGGGTTGAACACGACTTCAATCCGACTTCGTTGATTCTCCGAAAAGATGGTCGTGAACAATACGAATACAGTACCAACCCCAGCTAAAATTCCTGGAATCAAAATTCGAAGCGGCGCCCCGACACCGAACCACATGAGCAACATGATGGAACCGAGGACGAATAGCCCCCCCATATCCGGCTGTCCATTGATTGCGATCGCATAAAACGAAAAGTAAAAGAGGACAGGCACTAAAAAGAAGGCGCCGATTTGTGCACGCAACTTTTTTTTCGTGATAGCGGCCCGCGCCAGTCGACCAGGGAGTCCTTTCAACTCATCATTCCATAGTTCATGGTAGTAGTTCGCAAGCAGTATGATGAGAACGAACTTCGCAATCTCGACCGGTTGCATGGTCATTCCTCCGATGATGAGCCAAGCTCTCGCCCCATTCAATGGAGGCATCGCCCACGTGACAAACAGCAAGATGACAGAGAGCGCATAAAGACCGAGGCGAATGCCTTTTTTCCGAAACATCTCATATCGGAACAATGTCGCAATCAAATAGACAAAGATTCCAATGCCAACGTAGACGAGCTGGCGATAGAATAAACTACTATTCGCGTAATCCCCACGATTCCAAACACTCGCACTATAAATCATGATGGAGCTTAGCCCGACGAGTAAGAGCACTGACAAAAACAACGCAAAATCAAAATACCGAAACCGTGTTTTCATGTATTCACTTCCTTATGTAAAACAATCCGACAACCCTTATAAAAAAATACTCAAACAGCGCCACTTGCACAGTTTGAGTATAAGGTTCATAATTCTGAAGCTTCTGCCAAAGCAGACAACTTCTGTTCCAATGAATCGAGCAGTCCTTTACCTTCAATGTCTGAAATGAGTCCAAGACGAACCGCAAAATCAATTTGGCGCGATAGTCCAAACATATGTGTATCAAGCACCTCTTCATAAAGCGGGCACTTCGGCATTTTTAGGTTTTCTAACTGCACTTCAATCAGACAACGGATTTTTTCAGCATCCGCCTCGAGTAATTGAAGCGCTTGCTCCCGTTGGATTGCAGCCAAATTTGTCGCCACTACGACCCCTCCTCCGTACGATGACAGACTGTTTGTCATAACTCAACTGTACATTATCTTTCATCATAATTCAATGTACAGTATGAATGAACGCGACATTCTCCCTCTTTTCCATTTTACGAGAAAGAGCGCTATAATGAAACGTGTAATGTGTATGAAGGGGGATATAAGCATGATTTTTCCACTTGATGGAGCGGTTCGCCACAGTCTGACGATTGACCCGACCGTATGGATTTTTGACGAACGAAAACGGAAGATTGAAGATTTGGACTCGGTGACGGAGAATGACCGTGAGGCATACTATGCGAAAATGGGGAAAGCATGGGATGACGGATTGTCACAAGGAACTCGAATCGACCACAATAAACCGATGTCACGACAAGACAAAGATGCAGCATTACGCGACTCGTTCGCCATGCCGCTCGCGCCATTTTTAAACAATGCCGAACCGATTGAACTTGCGACGCATGTCCGTTTTTACGGGGAAACAGTATTGACTCTATCGCTCAGCGAGGCAGCACAAGTATATTTACAATTTTCAAAAGACGGAAAAGTACTTACCGACGGACCTGTCTATGTATTATATGAGGATCAGGTCATTCGCCAAGTCAATCATATCACCATATTAAGCAATTAATGAGAAGGTTCACACCTTCTCTTTTTTTGGACTTTTTAGTTCATAAAGTGTAGTATATAGAGTGTTGATTACCAATTAAATAAGAAAGGTCGTGACGCTTACGATACCTCTATGGAAACGAAACTTAATGGTTGTTTGGATCGGTAGCTTCTTGACCGCTGCGTCGATGAGTCTCGTCCTACCATTCCTCCCATTGTTCATCGAACAACTCGGGGTAAAGGATCCGGACCACGTCGTCACTTGGTCTGCGATCGCCTTCGGCGCGACGTTCCTCGTAGCTGCCATCGTTTCTCCGATGTGGGGGCGCTTGGCTGACCGAAAAGGAAGGAAACTGATGCTCATCCGAGCCAGTCTCGGGATGGCCATCGTCATGTTTCTTATCAGCTTCGTCCAAGACGTGTATCAACTCGTCGGATTGCGTTTACTCATGGGTGCCGTGTCCGGATTTATCTCAGCCGGCATCACGTTAGTCGCATCCCAAACCCCAAAAGAGAAAAGTGGCTGGGCGCTCGGTACCCTGTCAACCGGTGGAATCACTGGTGGTCTACTCGGTCCCCTCATTGGTGGATTGCTTGCAGACTGGATTGGGCTTCGATCCGTTTTTCTCTTTACGGGAAGTGCACTCTTCCTGACTTTCCTCATCACGCTTTGGTTCGTAAAAGAAGATTTTGTCCCAGTGAAACGTGAAGAACTCGCGTCGATGAAATCGATTTTCGCCTCACTGCGACATCCTCAGTTGATTGTCGGGCTGTTTGTGACAACATTCCTCATTCAGTTCTCGACACAATCCATTGGACCGCTCTTGACATTATACGTACGTGAATTGAATCCGAGCACAACCGCTCTCGCCTTCATGGCAGGGATTGTCGCCTCCGCTCCGGGACTGGCCGCTCTCTTTTCGGCGCAGCGTCTCGGACGGTTATCAGACCGATATGGGGCAGAACGCATCTTGTTTTGGGCACTGCTCCTCTATAGCCTATTCTTGATTCCGCAAGCATTCGTTACCTCAACGACTCAACTCATTTTGTTGCGTTTCGGAATCGGATTCGCAACGGCTGCCTTAATGCCGTCCGTACAATCGCTACTGCGCCAACATACGCCGGTCTCTGCGACCGGCCGGATCTTTTCGTACAATCAGTCCGCTCAGTTCATGGGGAATCTACTCGGACCGTTATTTGGATCCCAAATCGTGGCACACTTCGGATTTTCTGCCCTGTTCATCCTCACAGGATTGATTATGATCTCAAATGCCTTCTTAGAACGGACGAACGTTCAGTCACTACAACTCGATACAAAATAACGCCGAGTGCGAAACTCGGCGTTATTTGTGTATATCGCTTATAGTAAATCAGCCGCCAATCGTGCAAGGGATGAACGTTCCCCTTTCACGAGTTGAACGTGCCCGAAGACGTTTTGTCCTTTGAAGCGTTCCACCGCGTACGTCAATCCGTTCGAATACTCATCTAAATACGGATGATCGATTTGATACGGGTCGCCGACGAGTACGATTTTCGAGTTTTCACCGACTCGGGTGAGAATGGTTTTAATTTCGTGCTTCGTTAAGTTCTGTGCCTCATCGATGATGATGAACTGGTCCGGCATACTTCTACCTCGAATATAGGTGAGCGCCTCGAGCTGAATCGATTTCATACCGGCTAGAATATTCCCGAGCTCGTCTTTTGAATTCGCATTAAATAAAAATTCCAAGTTATCATAAATCGGTTGCATCCAAGGACGAAGCTTCTCTTCCATTTCCCCTGGCAAGTAACCAATATCGTTCCCCATCGGCACGACCGGGCGAGCGACGACTAGCTTATTGTAACGCTGTTCATCCTCGACAAGCGATAGCCCTGCTGCTAGAGCAAGGAGCGTCTTCCCGGTACCAGCTTTCCCAAGTAAGGTGACAAACGGAATGTCATCCCGAAGCAGCAGGTCGAGTGCCATCCGCTGTTGAACGTTTCGCGGATGAATTCCCCAAATATGATCTGCATCGAGTGCCAGTGGTCGTAAAATCGGTTGAAGCGAATCGACCACAGCAAGCGCACTCGCTTTCGACACATTACTTTTCAAGACGACGAACGAGTTCGGATATAGCACTTGTTTCGTCAAGGCCGTCGTCGGCAATTGACGGACTTTATAAAATTCATCGATGAGCGACTGATCGACTTCAATCTCTCGATAGCCGGCGTATAAGTCCGTCGTGTCAACGATATGATCTGTCAAGTAGTCTTCTGCGTCAATTCCAATGGCGTCCGCTTTGACACGGACCAATATATCTTTTGAGACGACGACGACCTTTCGACCCGCGTCATGCTCGTATTGTTTCATTAATCCTAACGCTACCATTAAGATGCGATTATCATTCGTCATGACATCGAACGGGATATCGACCTGGTGTTCATGACCGATTTCGACAAACAGACGTCCTCCGTTTTCAAGCGGGACCCCGTCATGCAGTTTCCCCGATGACCGGAGCTGGTCGAGGACACGCGACGTTTCACGGGCGTTCCGCCCGACCTCATCCATGTTACGTTTCTTCCCATCTAACTCTTCTAGGACGATGGCTGGAATCACCACGTCGTGTTCTTCAAATTGAAATAAGGATAGCGGATCATGTAGGAGTACGTTCGTATCAAGTACATACGTTTTTTTCATAGACTTTGCCGCCCCTCGAATATAGGATGGTATTCAAGAATGAAGACTTTCTTTCACTTCACGGTCAAGCTTTTCCGCCGCACGAATATCGTATGTTTTCGTGATTTCGGGCTGTGCGTAAGCTGCTCCATAAAACGAGATGTTCCTCACTTCTTCGACATGTCCTTCAAAAAAACGAAGATGAAGGCTTGGTTTGACCGCCGGGTCGAACTCTCGAATTGATGAGAGTAAAACATGATAGGACTGACCATCTTCGATAAAGATGAGGCCAGCCGTCTTTTCAGTCGTCAAGATGGTCACGATATGGGAATTTCTCGTTAATGCGAACCGGACCGTGACAGCATCTAACGCTTGCACCCAACTGATGGCATGGCTGATCGGCCAACGCTTTGCCTCGTCAAAACCAACGAGAAATGTTAACGGCATGTCATTCAACAAGCGCTCTTGCGCAGCTGTCAGTTCAAACGTTGCCTTGCTCGCCATTCAACTCCCCTCCTTTTCACCGGGTATGGTTGTACCATTCTCCCTTACCGGTTCAATTCCCTGCTTTTAACGGTTGAAATCATGCTATACTCATCGTATAGAGGAAGGTGAAAAGATGCGTGTAAAATGTTCTCTTTGCGATAAAGTCGAGACGATCGACTCATGGTCGTTTGAAGCAAAACGCTTGCGTAACAAACCGGCGAAAACGTATATGTGTCAAGAGTGTCAGGAGCGAATCAGCGAACGAACGGCTGAACGCGCCGCATCTGGACAGTTCAAGTTATATCCTACATTTCGACAAAAACGAAACTGGTAATGCAAACGGGCGCCTCCGAAGAGACGCCCGTATTTTTTATGATTCTACCGCATCTTGACGACGATTCCACCAGAGGCGGCCACGATAGATGGCCAACACGATAGCCATGACGGCAAGCACTTCCGGGATTGGCCATGTGAAAAAGACGAGTGCCATCGTACCTGCTCCAAGTGAAAGGAGAATATAGACGATGAGCGACTTCCACCATGCCAATTGTTTCGCAAAACCAAGTTTAAAGACAAGGATTGTCAGTAAGATGACCGTGACAACGAGTGCATTGAACCCAACGGAAAAGTCGTTCGGGTCACTGCCGACACCTAGCATCGAAGCGATCCACGGAACGTCAATTTGTGTGATATCGATTGTTTGAGAAGCTTTCAAGACAAAGAGTCCCCCTTTATTTCATACACATCCATTCTACACTATTCCATGCAAAAGGGAACGCCGAAGCGTCCCCTTTCTTCTAACTTATTCTTTACCAAGTTTACGACGCTTGTCTGCTTTCTCGCGTTCGTTCTTGTTCAAGATTTTCTTACGGAGACGGATCGACTCCGGTGTAATTTCACAGTACTCGTCATCGTTCAAGAACGTGAGTGACTCTTCAAGTGAGAAGACGCGCGGACGTTTCAAGACTTGTGTCGAGTCTTTTGCAGAAGCACGCATGTTCGTCAATTGTTTCCCTTTAACAGCGTTAATGGCAAGGTCAACGTCACGGTTACATTCCCCGATGATCATTCCTTCATACACATCTGTACCTGGCTCGATAAAGATTGTCCCACGGTCTTCAAGGGCACCGATTGAGTAGGCCGTCGACTTCCCGTTTTCGATACAAACCATAACACCGCTACGACGACCACCGATATCAGCAGCGATATATGGACGGTACTCTTCGAACGTATGGTTCAAGATTCCGTATCCACGTGTCGCTGACAAGAATTCGTTACGGTAACCGATAAGACCACGTGATGGCACGAGGAATTCCATACGTGTCTGACCGTTGTCATTCGTGTTCATGTTCGCAAGCTCACCTTTACGGAGACCGATCGATTCCATGACTGAACCTGTGTACTCTTCAGGTACGTCGATGATGACACGCTCGAACGGCTCAACTTTTGTGCCGCTTTCGTCTTCGCGGATGATAACTTGTGGTTTCGATACTTGGAGCTCGTAACCTTCACGACGCATGTTTTCAATCAAGATCCCGAGGTGAAGCTCACCGCGTCCTGATACGATCCATTGGTCTGGTGAATCTGTGTTTTCGACACGGAGTGAAACGTCCGTCTCGAGTTGTTTCATCAAACGCTCTTCGATTTTACGTGCCGTCACGAAATCGCCTTCACGTCCTGCGAATGGAGAGTTATTTGTCATGAAACGCATTTGAAGCGTTGGCTCATCGATGCGAAGGAGCGGAAGTGGCTCTTCTTTACCGACTGGCGTTACCGTTTCACCGACGTTGATATCTTCCATCCCGGCGATAGCGATCAAGTCACCTGCTTTTGCTTCTTCGATTTCGACGCGCTTGAGGCCGAAGTAACCGAACAATTTCGTGACACGAAGTTGCTTCACCGTACCGTCTGTCTTACAAAGCGATACTTGCTCACCGACTTTGATTTTCCCACGGAAGACGCGACCTACGCCGATACGGCCGAGGTAGTTGTCATAGTCGAGCATCGTCACTTGGAATTGAAGTGGCTCGTCTGAGTTGTCCACTGGAGCCGGCGTGTTTTCGAGAATCGTGTCGAGCACGTGAGTGATTGTATCTTCTTGTTTTTCTGGGTCAGGATCGAACGAACTTGAACCGCTGACTGCTGATGTATAGACGACAGGGAATTCAAGTTGATCTTCATCTGCGCCAAGGTCGATCAAGAGATCAACAACTTCATCGACAACGTCGAGTGGACGAACCATCGGCTTATCGATTTTGTTGACGACGACAATCGGACGAAGTCCTTGGTCGAGTGCTTTTTTCAATACGAAACGAGTTTGTGGCATACAGCCTTCACGCGCATCGACAACAAGAATAACGCCGTCTACCATACGCATGATTCGCTCAACTTCTCCACCGAAGTCTGCGTGACCTGGTGTATCTACGATGTTGATGCGTGTCTCTTTATAATCGATTGCTGTGTTTTTTGCGAGAATGGTAATTCCGCGCTCACGCTCGATATCGTTCGAGTCCATCGCGCGTTCTGCGACTGCCTCGTTCGTCCGGAAAGTACCAGACTGTTTCAATAATTCATCGACTAACGTTGTTTTACCGTGGTCAACGTGCGCGATGATGGCTACGTTACGAAGGTTTGTTCTTACGTTCATGTAGTTATTCCTCTCTTATTTAAAAAATTTCAACTTTTCTTCAACTTTAAGAGTATAGCACACGTCACAGTACCTTTGTCGAGTGGAATCGACTGTGAACGTTTTCATCTCGTGTTTTTTATCATACAATAGGGAAGAGAAGAGAAAATAAGGAGGAACCTCCATGCAGCTAATGTTTGTATTGATCGCAACGGCCGTTGTCGCAGGATTCGTCGGCATTGGAATCGGGGTGGCCGAGGGGAGCGCCGCCATTATCTTGGGCAGCCTCGTGTTAAGTGGCGTAGCGACATACTTTGGTATTCAATTGCGTCGCCGCATTCTTTCAGACCATCAATCATAAAAAAAGGGTTACTCCGGTATCATGTCGGAGTAACCCTTTTACTTGCGTTTATAGTGGACGTGTCAAGCAGATGCGGTCGCGTAAAATGAGTCCATCTTCTTCGATGTCATCGTACCCGTGATTACGAAAATAATCGCGTTCCACCGAATCGAATCGGAATCCAGCTTGTTGGTAAAAGCGCAGTTGCATGATGCTTGAATTCCCTGTACAGACGAGCAGTTCTTTTCCACCAATCAACGTGGCCCGCTTCACTGCGTCTTGTAACATGCGTTGACCGATTGTTTGGTTTTGACGTTCCGGCTTCACTGCGATATTGACGAGTTCAACCCGCTCGTCTCCGTGTGAGACGAGCATATATGCACCGACAATCTCACCACCGAGTAACGCTTTGTACGTACGCCCTTCCTCGAATTGTTCCCGGACCATCGTTTCATTCGGATTCGCCAAGACGAGTAGATCGCGGATTTCTTCATACGAATCATGTTCCACGATGTGTAAGTCCGGTTTTGCTTCAGCCGTGACCCCTTTTGCGATGACGTAATGTTTGATGACGTCATTTACAAATGAGTCACTCCCTGCCAGGACAGATGTTTTTCCGTCATAGCGAATCGGCTCACCATATAAGGAAACGACACGTCCCCCTACTTCTTCTACGAGTAACTTTCCAGCAGCATAATCCCATGGCATATTGCGCATTGTGATGTAGCCGTCCACGCGACCGGCGGCAAGCCAGGCTAATTCAAGCGATGCAGCACCATGGGCTCGCGTCCCAATCGAGTCTCGTACAATCGGAGCGAGTATTTCCGGGGCAATCTGGTGGTTCGGCGTGACCCACGTCGCATTCATACTTAAAAATGCGTCTCGGACATGATGTTCATGAAGAGTCGTCAATGTCCGACCATTCAACGTCGCTCCGTATCCTTTCCGTGCCATGAACATCTCATCCGCCATGACGTCATAGACGAATCCATATTCCACGACTCCATCTATCATGATCGCGATAGAGATGGCAAACATACGTTTTTGATGAATAAAATTTAACGTCCCATCAATCGGGTCGACAAACCAGACGGTACCAGTCAATTGTTCTGGCTGATTTGTCGTCCCTTCTTCCCCCATAATCTGATGTTCCGGAAATGTTTGTTGGATTCGACGAACAATCAATTGTTCCACCGCTCGGTCGATTTCAGTGACCAAGTCCCCTTTTCCCGTCTTTCGTTCCACTTCATAACTTTGATCAATCTCGCGACGAATCAGTTCTCCCGCTTGTTTGATTAAGTCGACTGCAAACCATTCTATCATCTGTGATCACCTCAACTGTATTGTACCAAACAAAAACCAGTATCCGCTCGGAATACTGGTTGAATGTGTGTGTAATGGTTAGGCTTCGAGACGCAATAATTCTTGGCGGTACTTCTCTAACCGATGCTTGCTAGCCTGAACTGTAGCATCATCTTGTGACGCCATCGCATCGAAGAGGGTTGCCAATTCATAATCAATCTCTAAGCGCAGCACCGGGATCCGTTTTTCTGCGTCTTTTCTTTTGAATGCCTCAATCACTTGTTTCATAAGATGCCACACTCCTTTTGTTGGGCTACAAGTTACGGTTTAGTGAGTTGAATTGAGTATATCAGATAAAATTCGAAAAAGAAAGAGAATTGTCTGACTATTTTGAATTTTTTATCTTAATGGATATATTCCCAATTCCGAGGTCCCTAAACCTGATTCGGTGTTAATGAACTGTACCCGATTTATAGGAGAAATAACAAAAAAGCATGCCTGAATTTGCTCGGGCATGCTCGGTCTTACAGTTTAATCATTTTACTCGAGGACTTCATTGCCGCCTGAACCGTACGATATGTGGAATAGCCCGTCTGCTCGTCGTGAACCGCGTTCAGTTGTTTCTCCTCCGACTTAGATGTTACGATTTGCTTGAAGGCACGATAGGAATCGAGAAAAACCTCTCGTTCGACTCCACCTTCATTGGCTTGTGCGACAACGTTATAAAACTCGACGACTTCAATCAATTCGTCTGTCGTCCAATCCGGATTGATCGGATAGTTAATTTGCATATTGTTTCACCTCGACACCCATTGTAACAACAAAAAAAACTATTGCAAGTTGAGCCAGAAATCTCTATAGTTTTTTTGTTGCTTCTTTTTTTAAAAACAACATATATCATAACGATACTATTCATCTTATAAATAAACTGATTCAAGGGGGATTTACGATTGAAATTAAAAGGTGCTACTCAGCTCGAAACGCCACTATTTGACACGTTGCTTGAACATGTCGACTCAAACCCGATTGCGTTCCACATTCCTGGTCATAAAAGCGGAAAAGGGATGGACCCAGAGTTTCGTGACTTTATTGGTGAAAACGCCCTAAAAATTGATTTGATTAACATTGCCCCACTCGATGACCTCCATCATCCAAAAGCGGCAATCGCTGAAGCGGAACGCTTGGCGGCAGAGGCGTTCCGTGCTGACGAGACCTTTTTCTCCGTTCAAGGGACATCGAGTGCTATCATGGCGATGATCATGGGTGTCGTTGGCCCGAACGAAAAAATCATCGTGCCACGGAACGTCCATAAATCCGTCATGTCCGCGCTCGTCTTAACGGGTGCCCACCCGGTCTTCATCCATCCGGAATTTGACGAAACATACGGCATCGCCCACGGAATCACGGCTAGTGCCGTTGAACGCGCGCTTGAACTTCATCCGGACACGAAAGCCGTACTCGTCATCAACCCGACTTATTTCGGGGTCGCAGGTGATTTAGAGCGTATCGTGTCTGTCGCTCATGAGCAAGACGTTCCTGTACTTGTCGATGAGGCACACGGCGTTCATCTCCCTTTTCACGATGAACTTCCGCTCTCGGCGATGCAAGCGGGAGCAGATGTGGCGGCGACGAGTGTACACAAGCTTGGTGGTTCAATGACAGGCAGTTCGATTTTGAACGTACGCCGCGGTCTCGTCTCGCCAGAACGAATTCATGCGATGCTTTCCATGATTACAACGACTTCGACGTCCTACTTGCTCCTCGCTTCTCTCGACGCGGCACGTCGACAGTTAGCGACAAAGGGACACATGATGAATGAACGTGCACTTGAGCTTGCGAGAACGGCTCGTACAGCAATCAATCACATGCCGAACTTATCGGTATACGGTCATGCCGAGTTGCATTCTGAATCGACTTACGCGCTTGACGAAACGAAAGTACTCGTATCCGTGCGTGAACTTGGGGTAACTGGATTTGAAGTCGAGAAATATCTTCGCGACAAACACCGCATCGAAGTCGAGATGTCCGATTTATTGAATGTTCTCTTCATCGTCACATCAGCGGACGACGAATCAACGATTCAAGCATTGATTGAAGCGATGCGAGATGTCGTTTCTGTTTACCAAAAGTCTGGGAACGACTCATTATCCATCATGCTCCCAGAGATTCCACCACTTGCGCTCAGTCCTCGTGATGCGTTTTATGAAGAGACGGAGACAATTCCTCTCGAAAACGCAGTCGGGCGTATTTCAGCGGAATTCATCATGGTGTATCCACCAGGAATTCCAATCATCATTCCAGGTGAATTGATTACGACGTCGACACTCGAATACATCATGGCCAACATTGAAGCGGGTCTTCCCGTACAAGGTCTTGAAGATGAGTCACTGCAAATGATTAAAGTCATCCAACAAACAAAAGCGATTCGCTAAACAAAAAATGAGCCGGTCATCATGACCGGCTCATTTTTTATGTCATCTCAGAAAAGGTGGCTGTAGATGATCGAATTGCTTCCCCTAGTGCCTATTATAAGAAAACGCTTACATTTTTTCAAGTATCAATTTCTTCAGATGCTTGTGTTTTTTCGACCAAGCAAAGTCGTAAAAATTTAGCGACGTGCTCTGTGTCGTTCAAGTTGATGCCAAGCATCGGATACAATTGACGCGGCTCTTCTAGGGCATGCAAATCAAGAAGGGCCGATTGACCCGTTTGCATACAGACGACTAACACCTTGCCCATGAATTGCTGTGTATAGACGAAACCAAAATCATAACGGGCGGCTTCTGTTTCAATCCCCGTAAATCGGACCCGACTCGTCTCGGACACGGTATACAATAACTCCTCATCGAATGCCATCAGGATTCCCTCCCTTCTCTCTTAAGTATTTTCCTTTATACTACTAGTATGAAACCTAAGGAGAGAATGACAATGAAGATTGATTATGCAACAGAGGTAAACGTAGAAACTCTTGTCCAGTTCATGCACAATCTATGGCCAGACGCCCCCATTGAAGAATTACAAATGGAAGTCAAACTCGGTCTCGCCTCAAAAAAGATGCATTATTTCATCGCATCTAATGAACATGAGGAGGCAGTTGGTTTTTGTCAGCTCAGTTTCCGGCATGACTATGTTCCAGGTTCTAGTACATCCCCGACCGCCTATGTGGAAGGAATCTATGTCAGTGAATCAGAGCGCCATCGAGGTGTCGCCTCTCGTTTGGTCGATGCTGCGTCGACCTTCGCGGTCCGTCACGGTTGTATCGAACTGGCATCGGATACCGAGCTTGAAAACGAGGACAGTCAACGCTTTCACGAGAAGGTCGGATTCAAGGAAGTCGAGCGTGTCGTCACCTACATTAAAAACCTCTCCCACGAATCGTGAGAGAGGTTTTATTGACGAACTTATTTTACAACGTGGATTGGCATACCCATTGCAATTTCAGCAGCTTCCATAGCCATCTCACCGAGTGATGGGTGAGCGTGGATTGTAAGTGCGATATCTTCAGCAGTCATACCAGCCTCGATTGCAAGGCCAAGCTCAGCAATCATATCTGAAGCGCCCGTACCCGCGATTTGAGCACCGATCAAGAGACCGTCCTCTTTGCGTGTGATGAGTTTCATGAAGCCGTCTGGCTCGTCAAGTGCAAGTGCACGACCGTTCGCTGCAAATGGGAATTTCGAAACTGTGATTTCGAGTCCTTCTTCTTTTGCGAGTGGCTCTGTGTAACCAACCGTTGCGAGCTCAGGATCTGTGAAGACGACTGCAGGGATTGCAGAGTAGTCGAGGTAAGCTGGCTTACCTGCTGCTGCTTCCGCTGCGATTTTCGCTTCGTAAGATGCTTTGTGTGCAAGTGGTGGTCCAGGAACGATATCACCGATTGCATAGATGTTTTCGTTCGATGTTTTACACTGGTCATCGATTTCGATGATTCCGCGGTCGCTGATTTTAACGTCCGCGTTCTCAAGACCGATGTCACCTGTGTTTGGACGACGACCAACTGTGACGAGGACATAGTCCGCTTCAACAGATTGCTCTTCACCGTTTACTTCAAACTTAACAGTTACGCCGTCTTCCGTTTCTTCAACACCTTTAGCAAGTGCATTCGTGTGGATCGTGACGTTCCCTTTTTGCTTGAGTTTCTTCTTAACGATTTGCGTCATTTGTGGTTCGAAACCAGACAAGATGTCGCTAGCGCCCTCTACAACGACAACTTCTGTATCGAAGTTAGCGTATGCAGTACCGAGCTCCATACCGATGTATCCACCGCCGATAACGACGAGTTTCTTCGGTACTTCAGGAAGTGCCAAAGCGCCAGTTGAAGAAAGGACGCGTTTAGACCATTTGAACGATGGGATCTCGATTGGTGTAGAACCAGTCGCGACAATCGCTTTTTTAAATTTGTAAGGAGTTGAGCTGTCTTCAGTGATGACACGAACTGTGTCTTCAGACGCGAAGAACGCTTCACCTTGAACGATCTCGATTTTGTTTCCTTTGAGGAGACCTTTAACACCGCCAGTCAATTTGTTAACGACTGACTGTTTCCAATCTTGAACTTTTGTGAAGTCCACTGACACGTTGTCAGACGTGATTCCCATTGAATCATGACCTTTAGCGTGTTGGAAGTTGTGTCCTGCTGTGATCAACGCTTTCGATGGGATACATCCGACGTTCAAGCAGACACCACCGAAGTTGCCTTTCTCAACGATAGTTACTTTCATTCCGAGCTGTGCGCCACGGATTGCGGCAACGTATCCACCAGGACCGGCACCGATGACAAGCAAATCAGTTTCTTGTGCGAATTCTCCTACTACCATGTTCTTATCCCTCCATCATTAGAAGTGCTGGGTCTTCGAGCAAGCGTTTCACCATGTTAAGAGCGTTTTGTGCAGTCGCACCGTCGATGAGGCGGTGGTCAAAGCTGAATGAAAGTGCAAGTACTGGCGCAGCAACGATTTCACCGTTCTTCACGACAGCTTTCTCAGCGATACGGCCGATACCGAGAATCGCAACTTCTGGGTGGTTGATGACAGGTGTGAACCATTGTCCACCAGCTGAACCGATGTTTGTGATTGTGATCGATCCGCCTTTCATGTCTTCCCCAGCGAGCTTACCTTCACGAGCTTTACCTGCAAGTTCGTTAATGTTTGTAGCAAGTGCATAGATTGATTTACGGTCTGCATCTTTTACGACTGGTACAACGAGTCCGTTGTCCGTGTCAGCTGCAATCCCGATGTTGTAGTAGTTTTTGTAGACGATTTCTTCGTTCACGTCATCGATTGAAGCGTTGATTGTTGGGAATGCTTTCGCTGCAGCAGTCAATGCTTTCACGACGAATGGCAAGTACGTGAGTTTCACGCCTTGGTCAGCCGCGACTTGTTTGAAATCTTTACGGAGTGCAACGAGTTTTGTAACGTCGACTTCGTCCATGAGTGTAACGTGTGGTGCAGTGTGTTTCGAGTTAACCATAGCTTTCGAGATGGCTTTACGGATTCCACGGATTTTCTCACGTGTTTCAAGTTCAGGAGTCGCTGACTCGTAAGGCTTGATTTCCGTTTTCGCAGCAGCTGCTGGTGCTACAGATTCTGTTTTCTCTGTTGTAGCTTCTGCAGACGGTGCTTCGCCGTTCGCGAATGCATCGATGTCTTCTTTCAATACACGGCCGTTGTCGCCAGAACCGTTGACTTCACGGATGTCGACACCTTTTTCACGTGCATATTTACGGACAGATGGCATAGCGATAACACGCTCAGATTTGTGAAGTTGAACGTCGCGTGGCGCGTCTTCTTTCACATCTTCTTTTACGTCTTCTGTCTTCTCTTCTGCTTTCGGTTGTTCAGGTGTTTCTTCTTCACCTGCTGGTGCGTCGCCTTCGATGTCAAACGTAATGAGGACGTCGCCGACTACTGCAACTGTACCTTCAGAAACTTTAACTTCTTTGACTGTACCGTCGACTGGAGCTGGGATTTCAACGACTGCTTTGTCGTTTTGTACTTCTAAAAGAACATCGTCCTCTTTGACCGTATCCCCTGCTTTTACGAACCACTTGACGATTTCACCTTCGTGAATACCTTCACCGATATCTGGTAATTTAAATTCAAATACTGCCACTGGTTTTTCCTCCCATCAATTCATCATGTAAACACGACAAGGGAGACAATTCTCCCTCATCGTTTATTCGACACGATCTTAGAAGTTCACAACTTCCTTAACTTTTGCAACGACATCTTTATGGTCAGGTAACCACATGTCTTCACCTTGTGCGAATGCGAAGACTGTGTCTGGTGCAGTTACTCGAAGAACTGGTGCTTCGAGGTGAAGAATTGCGCGCTCTTGAATTTCAGTTACAACGTTCGCTGCGATACCTGCTTGACGTTGTGCTTCTTGAACGACGATCGCACGACCTGTTTTCTTAACAGACTCTACGATTGTGTCGATATCAAGCGGGCTCACTGTCATGAGGTCGATTACTTCAACGTTGATGTTTTCTTTTTCAAGTTCTTCCGCTGCTTTAAGTGAAGTATGCACCATCGCACCGTAAGTGATGATTGAAACGTCTGTACCTTCACGTTTCACATCTGCTTTACCGAGTTCGATTGTGTAATCACCTTCAGGTACTTCGCCACGGAATGAACGATACAATTTCATGTGCTCGAGGAACACGACTGGGTCGTTGTCACGGATTGACGCAATCAACAAACCTTTTGCATCGTAAGGAGTTGATGGAATAACAACTTTAAGACCAGGTGTCTGAGCCATCAAGCCTTCAAGGCTGTCCGCGTGAAGCTCAGGTGTCTTAACTCCACCACCGAATGGTGAACGGATTGTGATTGGTTGGCTGTAAGCGCCGCCTGAACGGTAACGCATACGTGCCATTTGAGCTGCGATTGAGTCGAAAACTTCGAATACGAATCCGAAGAATTGAACTTCCATAATCGGACGGAATCCAGTAAGACCTAGACCGATCGCAAGACCACCAATCCCTGATTCAGCGAGTGGCGTGTCGAAGACACGATCTTCGCCGAGCTCGTCTTGGAGACCTTCCGTCGCGCGGAATACCCCACCGTTTTTACCAACGTCTTCTCCGAAAAGAAGTACTTTCTCGTCGCGTTTCATTTCAACGCGCATCGCATCAGTAATCGCTTGGATCATTGTCATTTGAGCCATAACTTACTTCGACTCCTTTGCAGTATATTCTTCAAGCTGTTCTTTCAAGTTTGAAGGAAGTTCTTCGAACATGTTGTTGATGAAGTCCGAAACTTTTTGTTTTGGTTCTTTGTCTGCTTGGCTGATTGCTTCTTTCACGTCAGCTTTCGCTTGCTCGATCACTTCGTTCTCCATGTCTTCGTTCCAGAGTTTCTTATTCTCAAGGAAGAGACGGAAACGTACGAGTGGATCTTTTTCTTGATATTCTGTGTCGAGTTCTTTTGTACGGTAACGTGTTGGGTCATCCCCAGCGAGCGTATGTGGTCCGTAACGGTAAGTGAGTGACTCGATAAGTGTCGGTGTTCCCTCGAGTGCGTCGACGCGAGCTTGTTGAGTCGCTGCGAGCACTGCAAGAACGTCCATTCCATCTACTTGAATTCCGTTGATTCCAGCTGCAACAGCTTTTTGCGCGATCGTTTTAGCTGCAGTTTGCTTTTCAACAGGAGTTGAGATAGCGAAACGGTTGTTTTGAACGACGAAGATTGCTGGTGATTTGAATGCACCTGCAAAGTTCAATCCTTCGTAGAAGTCACCTTGTGATGAGCCACCGTCACCTGTGTAAGTAATGGCGACATTTTTGTTGCCGTTGCGTTTGAGGCCCATTGCCACACCCGCAGTTTGAATGATTTGTGCACCGATGATGATTTGTGGCATCAATACGTTGACACCTTCAGGGATGCGGTTTCCTGCCACGTGTCCACGTGAGAACAAGAACGCTTGATAAAGCGGAAGTCCGTGGAATACAAGTTGCGGGATATCACGGTATCCTGGAAGGATCCAGTCCTCTTTGTCGAGCGCGTATTGCGTCCCGATCATCGTCGCCTCTTGACCTGCCACTGGCGCGTAGAATCCTAAGCGACCTTGACGGTTAAGTGAGATGGCGCGTTGGTCCCAGATTCGAGTATAGACCATGCGGCGCATGAGTTCCTGAAGTTGCTCGTCCGTTAGGTCAGGCATTGCGTCTTGGTTGACGACCTCACCCTTCTCGTCGAGAATACGGAACGTTTGGAAGTTTTCTTCCACGTTTTGAAGTACCTGAACGTTGTTCATTCGTTTCACCTCATCCTTTCAACTATGAGACAATTGTCTTTTTTGTGATCAAACACTATCTCAAATCTTACGTGTATCTGTCCAAAAAAGCAATCTGTATTAACGTGATTCAGAAAAGTTATCCTCTTCTGCCGTTTCCTTGTTAGTATAAAACGGGTTGTTTCAATAACGCAAAAAATATGCTTACCGAAATAAAACGCTTACATTCAAGGGATATGACATCCTTTTCACCACTGTATTATTTTCATTTCACCTTCTGTACCATCCACATTCCTTCCTGTTTAAATATGATATAATCAATCATATATGTTTGATAGAAAGGAAGTTGTGTATGTTAACCATGAAAGATGTCATCCGCGAAGGAGACGAGCGACTTCGCGCGCGCTCAATTGAAGTACCGATTCCGCCAACGACAGAAGATTTGGCGTTACTCGACGAGATGGAGACGTTTCTTGTCAATAGTCAAGACCCAGAGATGAGCGAGAAATACGAGTTACGAGGTGGTGTCGGAATCGCCGCACCTCAACTCGGTGTAAATCGCCGTTTCTTCACAGTCTTGCTACAAGAAGAGGAAGAGACGTTTAAACTCTCCATCTTCAATCCTAAAATTACAAGTCATTCTGTCGAACAGACATTTTTGAATGGCGGCGAAGGCTGTCTATCGGTCGATCGCGTGGTCAAAGGAAATGTACCTCGTTTTCGTCGAATCACGTTAGAAGGGTTCGACCGCGACGGGAAGCCGATTAAGCTTCGTCTGCGCGGAATGCGCGCTGTCGTATGTCAGCACGAGCTCGATCATTTAGATGGGATCATGTTCTATGACCGCATCAATATGTCGAACCCGTTAGAAACATACGGCGAACCGATTTAACATGTTTAGATCGAGAAAAAGGGCACTGTTGTTACTATTCCCATTTTTATTTCTTTTAATCGGTGGATGTGTGCGAATCAATTATGATGCGACTGTTCACTATGACCAATCTGTTTCGCTCGAAACGACTTATGCGTTCCGTGATCATCCTGTCATGAAATTGCTCAATCTCAGGCTCGACTGGGATACTTGGAAAGAGCAGGCGGAAGAAAACGGATATGAAACAGAAGATTATTCAAGTCCTGATGACTACGAAGGCATGGTCTTAAAGAAGACATTTAAAAATGTGGACGAGTTGCAACAGATTAAAGAGGAATGGAAAACGGGACCAGCCGGTATTTTAGTCCCTCCGGATATTCAGTTCGACATCGAACAACAGGAAGGCATTTGGTTTGATTCATATACACTCCAAACCAATCTCGACCTCCGACTCGATCGTGTCGACTTACCCGGCGTCGAACTAACCGGCTCCCCCAAAAAATTGGCTGAACGATATATCCGCCAAGCCGACATTCGCTTTAACTTGACTGTTCCGACCGGCGTATTCGTTGAGGATGGAACTGGCCTAGACCTCCGTTCTATGAAACATGTCGAGTGGCAAGTCTACGGCGGTCGGCAAAATAACGTGAAGCTAGTTGCCCATTTACCGAACGTCAACGCTTG
Organism: Exiguobacterium sp. KJ 601; assembly: GCF_027161185.1. Taxonomy (GTDB): domain Bacteria; phylum Bacillota; class Bacilli; order Exiguobacteriales; family Exiguobacteriaceae; genus Exiguobacterium; species Exiguobacterium profundum. Next base: position 1,682,242 of record NZ_JADHZG010000001.1, read on the forward strand.
GATCGTGACGGGAATCGTTCTGATTGCAGCGGCCGTATTGACTTACTTCATTTGGCGCAAATATCGTCGGAATGTTGGCAACCCAAAAGAGACATCCATTCGTTCACGTCTCCTCGGACTGTTGATCGTCTCACTTTCACTCGCTCTCATCATCGTCACCTTCCGACAAGAGTTGACAAACGAGCGTCAATCCGAGGCGATTCGCCAAGCTTCTCAAACGAATGAGTTTATTCCTACGTTTGCAGTTCATGGTTTACTCGGGACAGACCGGACGTTTCTCCGTTTCTCTCAAGCGATGGAACAAAGTGGGCAAGCGACTGACGGAGCACTTTGTACCGTGACTGCCAAAGGCAAGGCCGACTGTGAAATATATGATTTTAGTTCAACTCGCCCGATTGTCCGAATCGAGTTCGAAGATGCAGAGGCTTCTTTGAACAATCAGACAAAGTGGTTGAATACAGCCATTGAAACATATAAAAAAACGAGAAATCGATCATTCGATCGGATGTATATCATTGGCCATAGCATGGGTGGCGTAGCCGCTGCCAACTATATCTTGAATCAAGAGACGTACATCGTCGATAAGTTTGTAACGTTCGATAGCCCGTTCGGCGGGACACGCCTTGCGAACTTCGGATTATCTGCCAGTAACTTCGGCATTAACACCGGAAGCCCTGCCATCCGTGATTTGTCCCCTAACTCAGACGGACTGCAGGCATTCCAGTCTAAGCTTGAGACATGGCCGAGGTCCGTTCAGGTACTCTCCTTCTCTGGACGAGGCGGTGAATTCAATTTGATTGAGCCGGCGAGTTCTCTGTTACTGGAAGAGTATACGAATAACATTCAGACAGAAACGGTACCGTACGACCATTTCTCGCTTCACCGTAAAAGTGACGTTTTGAAAGAGACTGGGAAATTCTTATACGAATACACGAATGAGTTTAATCCAATCGAGACGAACTAACGTCAAAACAGCTATCCCCAAATTTTGAGGATAGCTGTTTTTTAATAGGTCATCGTCCATGTGACTTTTTGGAGCCAATACATCATATACTTTCCGATTGGGAGATCCGTTTGAATCTCATCATACGCTACCGTATACGTGCCATTCTCATTGTTCCATAGACGATTAAAATACTCGTCCACTTCATCAAAGAAGGCTGTATCCACTTCTCCTGTCACTTCGACGTCTGCCTCTAGGTTGTAATCGTTCATGTTCCGGGTCGTATAGTTCCCCGATCCTAAGACAACGGTTTTCTCCTCACCCTCCACATACAGGATTTTTGGATGATATTGTTCCTTGGCGACATCATACCAGCGAATCTCGATTTGCTCCGGGTTGACGGTGTTCAGTTCTGCCGTCACCGGTAAGTTCGGTAACCCTGATTTCGATCGACCGAAGGCATTCGTGTTCGGATCGAGGATCAAGTTCACCTTCACCCCGCGCCCGGCGGCATCCTCGATTGCTTGGATAATATTCCGATCTGCCAAATAGAACATTCCGATCCAAATGGTATCTCCATCGTCCGCCCCATTCATTGCATCGAGCACCGACTCTTGAATCTTCCCTTCCGTGACATAACGAATCTCCATCGGTGCCTCGCTCGGCGCATTTTCAATCTTCGACAACGCTTCATCATCTGGGAAGCGCCGTGCATCCCCTTTAGAGAACGTCGCGACCGCTTGCTCACCTTCAACGATTTCTTTTAAAATCGGTCCTTTTAAATGGACACCGACATTCGAGTGGTATCCGCTAGCGTCATGTGGATTGGCGGATAGTACAAATCCCTCATTTTCAGTGACCATCACCTTCCGATGGTTCGCTTTGATGTTGAGCAACCTTAAATAAGCACGAACCGTAATGTCCGGTGCCGAAGAGCCCATCGGATTCGGTAACCAGCCGGATTGACTGTCCCCGAACCATTGAAGCGCCATTCGATAAAACGTGGAGTAAAGAATATTTGGGTCACGAAGTTCGTCGAGATTTGTGTACACGACTTCAACCCCTGCCTCCTCCAGTACATCGAAGTGGTCGGAAACGTGCCCGTTATAAGTCGTATTGATATCGTCTGTAATAAAAACGACTTTCAAGTCCGGATATCGCTCCATTTGCTCAAGCAATGCCGATGACAGGCGCGATGTGATGTCAGGATATTGTCGGTCTTCATTCGAATAAGGATTGAATAAGAAAAAGTCCATGACGATGTATTCCTTTGCCTCACGTATTGCTCGTTCAACTTCACTAAATATCTCTTGTTCGACAATCTCCGTATCTTCCCCTTGATAGGTCAAATCGTGGAGAAAATCGATTTGGTCATCTGTGATGAGATATGGTTCAGATTGTCTCGACACGCCTTCCGGTAATGGTTTGACTTGATGATATACGAGCGTGATGAGAAAAATGACCGCTACGATTGCAGATCCCCATTTCAGCCACCCTTTCTTCCCCTTTTCCTTCGCCATAAGCTCCCCCTCCTCATTTGCTGGTGAAAAAAACGAGCCGTAGTCTCCTACAGCCCGTCAAATCATACTTCCATAATAATCGGCAGGACCATCGGGTGTCTCCGCGTCTTTTGGGCCAAATAAGGTGTGAGGGTGTCTGAGACGAGTTGTTTCATCTCCGACCACTTCATCTGCTTATTGGACAATCCTTGTTCGACGGTTTTCTTCAACAATCGTTCGCCGTCACGAATCAGACTACCTGATTCACGCATATAGACGAATCCACGTGAGATGATATCTGGTCCTGAGACGAGTTTGCGCGTCTTGCCATCGATGCTGATGACGACGACAACGAGTCCATCTTCAGACAGAATTCGGCGATCCCTTAATACTATATTCCCGATATCACCAATTCCATTCCCATCGATATACACAGCGTTCGCAGAAATTTTGCCAGTGACCGCAGCCGACTCCGAGTCGACAGCAAGCACTTCACCATTATCCATAACAAAACTGTTCTCTTTCGGGATTCCTACCGATTCAGCAAGCTCAGCATGCTTTTTCAACATGCGGTACTCACCGTGAATCGGCATGAAGAATTTTGGATTCAACAGACGAATCATCAATAACTGCTCTTGTTGCGAACCATGACCTGATGTATGAATGTTCGTCAACTTACCGTAGACAACATCCGCTCCCGCTTTATACAACTGGTCAATCGTCTTCCCGACGGAGATGGCATTTCCTGGGATTGGAGAAGAAGAAAAGATGACCGTATCCCCAGGAATGATTGACACTTGACGGTGCGTCCCATTCGCAATACGGCTGAGCGCTGCCATCGGTTCCCCTTGCGAGCCGGTACAAAGAATCGCGATTTCATTCGGGTCGTAGTGACGCATCTGATTCGCCTCAATGATCATACCCTTTGGCACGTTGATGAAACCGAGTTCTTGTCCGATCGTCATGACTTTCTCCATCGAACGACCGAAAATCATGAGATGACGACCTGTCTCGGCACACGCATCGACCACTTGTTGCAAGCGATAGATGTTCGATGCGAACGTCGCAAAGATGATTCGACCATCCGCTTTCCGGAACGTTTCACTAATCGTCCCACCGACAACACTCTCACTCATCGTGAAGCCTTCCACTTCTGCATTTGTTGAATCGGACAAGAGACAAAGTACGCCTTCTTTTCCGATTTCCGCCATCTTGGCAAGGTCTGCCGGCTCGCCTACCGGAGTGAAGTCGAACTTAAAGTCACCCGTATGGATGATGTTCCCTTGTGGCGTCTTGACGACGACACCGAGTGAGTTCGGAATCGAGTGCGTCGTGCGGAAGAACGAGATGCTCGTCTTACGGAATTTGATGAGTGAATCCTCATCAATCTCATGGAGCTCCGCCTCACGAAGCAACCCATGCTCCTCAAGTTTAACTTTGATCAATCCGAGCGCGAGCTTCGTCGCGTAAATCGGCAATTGCACTTGCTTCAATAGGAATGGAATTCCCCCGATGTGGTCTTCGTGACCGTGAGTGATGAATACCCCTTTTACTTTGTCCTTGTTTTTAATCAGGTACGAGTAATCAGGAATCACATAGTCGATTCCAAGCAAGTCATCCTCTGGGAACATGATTCCCGCATCGATGACGATGATTTCATCTTGGAATTGAACAACATATGTGTTCTTCCCGATTTCTCCGAGTCCGCCTAATGCGAACACGGCTGTTTGGTGGTTCTTAACAAACTTCATTTAATCTCTCCTTACTTCAATTATTAATACATCTATGTGAAACATAAGTGATTCTCGAATATGCCCGTAAGATTCTTTTTTCATTATAGCTCATATCATGACAATATTTCACTAACGATGTGATATTCGTGGTAGTTTCCCTATTTCGTGTTATCCTTTTAGTGGGTTCAGAAAACATATTTTTTAGATAAAGAGAAAGAATGGTGAATCAAATGGAAGATCAAAAGGTTGTTTTCTTCGACATTGACGGCACGCTTTTACATGAAGGTAGTTATATACCGCCTTCCACGATTTCAGCAATTCAAGCACTTCAGGCAAACGGCGTCGAGACGTTCATCGCGACGGGACGGGGACCGGCCATGCTATCCGACATCCCAGAACGTGTCCGGATTGATAGTCTCGTTTGTTACAACGGTCAGATTGTCGTGCACAAAGGTGCAATCGTCTATCGTAACACGCTCTCGAAAGATGCACTCGATCGCTTGACGACGCACGCTTCTTCAAATGACCATACACTCGTCTATTTGGGTCAGGACCGTGGTGGTGCTTCAAGACCGAATGACGCCATCGTTGAACAATCGCTCGGCGAACTCAACATGCCGATCCCTTCATTCGAACCGAACTTTCATACAGAAGAAGATGTGTATCAGACGTTACTGTATTGCACGCCTGAAGACGAGCATCATTACATCAATGCTTATCGTGAGTTCGATTTTATCCGTTGGCACCCTCATGCGATGGACGTGATCAATAAAGGAGCCAGTAAAGCAGACGGCATCCGTCACTTTATTGAGACCAACGGCTACCGTCTTGAGAATACGTATGCTTTCGGAGATGCATTGAACGACTTGGCCATGCTTCAGTATGTAGGGACAGGAATCGCCATGGGCAATGGTCGCACCGAAGCGAAAGACGTGGCGGATTTCGTCACGAAATCCATCCTTGAAGATGGAATCGAGTACGGCCTAAAGGCGATGAAGCTCATCTAAAAAAGACCCTTGGAGTCAAACCGTCGAGTTGGATCAATCGATTCAACGATCGCGGCATCGCTCCAAAGGTCTTTTCTTTTATCTCGAACGAAGTGTGCGCTCTAGTCGATCCAAATCGGTATCCTTCCCGATGATGATCAGGATATCTTCCGATAAAATCATCTCATCCGCTTGAGGAGAAATCAGGACATCGTCATCGCGACGAATCGCGACGATGTTCACCCCGTACTTCGCTCGCAAGTCCAAATCGATGAGGGATTTGTTCGATAACTTGTCCGATGCTTTAATTTCGACAATCGAATGTTCATTCGATAATTCGAGGTAGTCGAGGATACTTTGGCTCATCAATCCATTGGCAATTCGAACGCCCATATCTCGCTCAGGGTGGACGATGTTATCCGCCCCGATTCGACGGAGTACTTTTTCATGGTAATCGTTCGTCGCCTTGACCGTGATGATTTGGACACCGAGTTCTTTTAAAATCAACGTCGTCAAAATGGAAGCTTGAATATTCTCCCCGATGGCGACGATCACATGTTCAAAGTTACGAATCCCTAAACTCTTTAACACATTCTCATCTGTTGTATCGGCAATCACCGCATGGGTTGCCAATCCCATAAACTCATTGACACGTTCCTCATCTGAATCGATGGCGAGGACGTCATATCCATTTGAAGACAATTCTCGGACGATCGACCCTCCAAATCGTCCTAACCCGATGACTGCAAATTCACCTGTCATGATGCTACATCCCTTTCCTACACATGTTCTCTTCTTGATTCTTCGTTCAGTGTAACTGATTCCACTTCAAAACTCTATATAAAAAACAAAACGGGATTCCCTTCAAATAAAGGAAATCCCGTTCTTGTCATTATGCTTTTCCACTCGAGCGTTTCCCTCGTACGTAGTCGTTGTCGAACAAGAACAAACGGAGCAAGAGATAGAGCGCTGGAACGAGTAGGAGCAACCCTAAGATGAATACGATGACAAGTGCCACCGCCATCGACTCGTTGACGACACTTCCATTAATGTCGATATACGGATACAGGATGTATGGCAAGTGAGAGTATCCGTAGCCGAACCATGCCATGAAGAACTGACCCATGACCATCAAGAAGGCAATCCCGTAATTTCGTTTCATATACACGAAGGAGACGGCGATGACGAAGAACAAGAAGCTCATCGCAAACCACCACCAGTTCCCTCCTAGGATGCTTTCGTAGTGCCACGCAGCTTGTGACTTCAACCCAAAGAAGACGAGACCCGATGCGATAATTGTCGGGACGCTCCAAAATAGAGCCCATTTCCGAACGAGTTCGACGGCATTTTGGTCACGTGCCTTGTCCGCGTAGAACAAGAGGAACATGGCGCTAATATAGAGGACGGAGACAATCGCTAAGATGACGACCGTCCACGAGTAGAAGTTGGTGAACAACTTCGCCCCGTCAAAGAAGACACCGTTCTCTGTCTCCGTGATGAAACCGCCTTGGCTGACAGTTAAGACCGTCGACATCGAAGCTGGGATGAGTAATCCCGTCGCCCCATAGAGGAACATATAGAGCGTGCTCTCCTTTGACCCATAGTTAGCGAACGCATAGAAGCTACCACGAATCGCAAGCAAGATTAACACGACAGACGCTGGAACGAGCAAGGCCGTACCATAGTAATAAGCAGTGTCCGGAAAGAATCCGACAATCCCGACAAAGAAGAACACGAAGAATACGTTCGTGACTTCCCATGTCGGTGACAAATACCGTTTGACGAGACGGTTCACTAAGTGATCACGTTTCGTATAGCGGCTATAGAAAGCGAAGAAGCCTGCACCGAAGTCAATCGATGCGACGATGAGGTAGCCGTATAGAAACGTCCATAAGACGGCAATCCCTAATTCTTGAATTTGCATGTCATATCCTCCGATCACACTTCATCCGCAAACATCGCTTCACCACGATGCTCGGATTGTTTTAGTTCTTTTCCTACCGGATTCTCTTTGAACAGGCGTGATAGGACAACCACAGTCACTGTTCCGAGTACCGCGTAGAGGATCGCGAAAGCGACAAGCATCCAACCGACGTTCGCTGATGTCGTAGCTGCCTCACTCGTACGCATCAACTCATATAACGCCCAAGGTTGACGACCAAACTCAGCGAAGAACCAACCAAACTCAATCGCCGCCATGGCAAGAGGTCCACCGGCTGCAATCGCAAAGAGCATCGGCTTGCTGAACTGGTTCAAACGTTTAATATATCGTCCGAGTACGAACAGGAAGGAGATGAGCGCGAGAAGCATCCCAATTCCGACCATCGCATCAAATAGATAGTGAACGAAGAGCGGCGGTTGATCTTCTTTCGCAAATTCATTGAGACCCGTCACTTCATAGTTCGGGACACCACCTGCAAGAATAGAGAGGGCGTAAGGAATCTTCAAGGCGCCTCGAACTTCATAGCCACCTTGCCCATCATCTTCTAACCATCCGCCCAAAATCAATTCGGCCTCGGAGGAGGTTTCGAAATGCCATTCTGCAGCTGCTAATTTATCTGGTTGATACTGAGCCAAATATTTACCTGAGAAGTCACCGACAAGCGCTGTCGCGATCGCAAAGATCAAAGCGACCGTCATCGTCAGACGAAGACCTTTCTTATGATACTCGATTGACATCTTGTCGAGTTGATTTCGGCGTTGACGTAACAACTGAACGGCTGCGATCGCAGCTAGAATGAACGCGGATGTTAAAATAGCCGAAGTCAACACGTGTGCCATTTTCGTCGGCATAGCCGGACTGAACATCGCTTCGAGCGGGCTGACATTTGCCAATCGACCATCGACAATATCAAACCCTACAGGCTGGTTCATAAAACTGTTTACCGTTGTGATAAAAAACCCTGAGAACAATGCACCGACGGCAACCGGAATCCCGAGGAGCATGTGGTGCCACGGATTTTTAAATCGATCCCACGTGTACAAGTAAATACCAAGGAAAATCGCTTCAAAGAAGAAGGCGAACGTTTCCATGAAAAGCGGGAGCGCAATCGTTTGACCCGCAACGCGCATCAAGTTCGGCCATAGGAGTGAAAGCTGCAGACCGATGGCCGTACCTGTCACAACCCCAACTGCTACCGTCACGACATAGCCACGCGACCAACGGCGAGCCATGAGCGTGTATTTCGGGTCTTTTTTACGTATTCCTAAAAATTCTGCCAATAAAATTAAAAGTGGAACCCCGACGCCGAGTGTGGCAAAAATCACATGAAAACCTAATGTGAGTGCCGTCAATGCTCGACTCATCAGGACAGGATCTTGAAACATCTATTGATTACCTCCTATCTCTCTCTATCGCTTCGAACCCATGTATGAAACGACAATCACAGATGAATACCCTTCGATACTTACATCATAATGATTTTATATTGCGCTGTAATGTCTCAATGCTCGAGTTCGCAAAATGTTCACATTTGAGCAATCGCCACAAAATCGTCGCTTTACATGAATAAATGTTTCCCTTTTTCACCCTCGTTCACTCCTTTTCGGGCACACTAAAAGCGGACTCAATCGAGACCGCTTCGTGTTATTGAATCATGACATTACGGAAGTAGTGGTCGAATAAATCGATGGCTACTTCAATCGAACGTTCATCCGGGTTGAGTGTCGATTGATGAAGTCCTGATCCCATATCGTTCACTCCTAACCAAACCATGAATCCAGGGACCTGTTTCAACATATATCCAAAATCTTCACCCGTCATGGCAGGGACACACGTTTTATAAGAATAGCCGACCTCTTCCACCGCTTCCTCGAATTGATAGAGGTAACGTTCGTCATTGACGACCTCGTGATAGCGATTACCAAATTCAAGGTCAATCTGAACGTTATACGTCATCTCGACACCGGCAATGATTTGACGAATCCGGCTTTCAAGCACGACCATTTCTTTGTCGGACAATGCACGGACCGTCCCATCCAATTTGGCCGTATCAGCGATGATATTTTCTTTCGTTCCTGCTGCGACTTTTCCGATACTGACGACCGCACTTCCCATCGGGTCAATGTTCCGTGACACAATCGTTTGCAGTTGCATGATGAGAGCGGCCTGAACGATGACAGCGTCAATTCCCGCGTGAGGGAAAGCACCATGCCCCCCTTTTCCGTGAATGGTGATATGAAGCTCTCGCGCACTCGCAAACAACACGCCCGGTCTTGAAGCGACCATGCCGACAGGATATTCAGGCGCGACATGCAAGCCGAACAGTGCATCCGGCCGGAAGTGATAGAACAATTCTGATTTCGCCATCGGTTCGGCTCCTCCCGGGCCCTCTTCGGCCGGTTGGAAAAAGACGACAAGGTGATGGTTAAGCGGTTCCTCGACCGCTCGTTTAATTAATCCAAGTGCGATCGACATGTGCACATCATGTCCGCATGCATGCATCATGCCTTCGTGAATCGATGCGAACTCTAGCCCCGTCTCTTCCGTGATGGGCAGTCCATCCATATCGGCCCGATATCCAATCGTCTTCTCACCGACGAGACCATCTACCCGGACGAAAAGACCTGTTCGCCAGTGTGTGATGTGAACACGTGGTGAATCGAGCGATCGAATCAATTGCTCAAGTGTCGCTTGTGTTTTGAACTCTTCATATCCGGCTTCCGGAATTAAATGCAGCTGTCTTCTCGCTTCAATTGCCCAATTCATCATTCAGTCTCCTTCGTAATTTCTTCAACGATCTTCCAAAACGCTTGAACTTGCGCCAACTCCAACATCGATTCTGTAGAAAGCATCCACGTGTCCCGGACGAGTGGCACACCACCCGACGACGTCAATGGAATCTTATTCATCTCATTCACATCTTTGATGGTCGATTCAGGGAGAATCGCGAACCCGATTCCGTGTAACGCCATCTGTTTGCATGTCTCGATTTGATCGACGACCAGCGTCGTCAGAGGTGGACTCGAAAACCGTTCCTGCCACCACTCTAATATTTCCTGGTAATAAGTCGAGTCACTCTTGAATTGAATAAACGAGCGCTCATTGTTTTTTAGTTGGGAGAGGTCGGTCATTTTTAGATCGACCAAATGCAAGGAATCGGAGAACAACTTCATCCGTTCTCCTCGCCAATCAGGATTCCCTCGAATGATTCCGATATGAAAATTCTCTTCGAGCATATAACGCATCATTTCGCTCGACCATCCGGTGACCAATTTGACACGGACAGACGGATAGCGTTCAACGAACGTCTTCAATACCTTGGGTAACCAATATTGTCCCATGATGGAGGCGACGGCAATTTTCAACGTCCCGTACACTTCCCCTTGGTTGGCAGTCAGTTCACCCCTCAGTTCTTGTTCTTCGCTGTACATCTTTTTGGCGAACTCGATGATTTTCTCCCCATCTGGCGTCAATGCGAGCCCTCTTGTGGAGCGAACGAAAATCTTCTTTCCCCACTGATGTTCGATGGTCACGAGCCGTTGACTGAGCGCTGGTTGTGAGACAAACAACCGCTCGGCTGCTTTCCGCATATTCAATTCTTCCGCAAGAATAATTAACACTTCTACTTCCGAAACTTGCATCACGTCACCTGTTTCTCTATCGTTTGAAAGATTGTATACTGAATAAGTATTTGTTTCAATGTATCATATCATGTTTAATCATCAATTTGATTGTTAGGAGGAAATCTGATGCAACGTCATCATTTCGCCTTTATCGTTGCGACCGTCGCGACGCTCGGCAGCCTTTATTTTTCAGAGATCATGCTCTTTTTACCTTGTAAGTTGTGTTGGTTCCAACGCATCTTTATGTATCCACTAGCCATCTACTACTTGACTATCATGTTGACTGCACGAGACGTCAACCGCTTGTTCGTAGGGATTATGGCCGGTGCCGGATGGTGTATCAGTCTGTATCACGTTATTTTAGAACGGATCCCGAACGGTGAAGCCTTCTGTACGAACGACTGCCTGATTCGTTGGGTCAACTATTTTGGATTCGTCACCATCCCACTCCTCAGTTTTATCGCCTTTACCTGCATCCTGATCGTTCAGTTCGTACCGCTTAAGAAAGCGTAAGACAACAAAGGAGAAGCTGTCTCGAGACAGCTCCTCCTTTTTTCATTGCCACCATTCGTCGTACAACGAGGCAGGCATGTGATGCTTGTGGCGTGAACGTTTAAAAATTGTCTCGATTCGCTCGGCGATTGTTGGGTCGATTGTCTTCCCTTCCAAATAGTCGTCCAGCTGATCATACGTCATACCGAGTGCGACTTCGTCAGGAAGTCCAGGGCGACCATCTTCAAGGTCAGCCGTCGGCACCTTATAAATCACACGCTCATGCGCTTCAAGTTCATGGAGAAGTGCTTTCCCTTGACGTTTGTTCAAACCGGTCAACGGTGTGAGGTCACAAGCTCCGTCACCGTGTTTTGTATAAAATCCTGTCACATATTCCGCAGCATGATCCGTTCCGACCACAAGGGCACCGAATGTTGCCGCGATATCGTATTGTGCCTTCATCCGCTCACGTGCCTTCGTATTCCCTTTATGGAAGTCACTCAATTCGAGACCCGTTGCACGGTTAAACGCTTCAACCGATGCGTCAACAGCAGGCTTAATGTTGACAGTGAACGATTTGTCCGGACGAATGAACTCAAGCGCAAGTTGCGCGTCATGCTCATCGTGTTGCTCACCATATGGCAATCTGATCGCATAAAATGTATACTCGCCACCCGTTTCTTCACGAAGCTCTTCCATGGCGAGTTGACATAGCTTTCCGGCAAGGCTTGAGTCTTGCCCACCTGAGATCCCTAGGACGAGTCCTTTCGCACCGGCTCGTTTCACATATGCTTTCAAAAAGTCGATGCGTTGACGAATTTCTTCTTTCGGGTTGATGGTCGGTTTGACATGTGTTGATTCAATGATATGTTGTTGCATGGATTACCCTCCCACTATGCTCTCATTTTGCTTTATTGTCTGATAATCCTTATACCCCGTCAACTAGCGTCTCAAAAAGAAAGACGGAAACAACAGTTTCCGCCATAGTTTTATTGAACTTTAAATGATGTGACCTCTCCACCGATTGGTGTCATCTCTAAGAACAATGGTTGATCTTTCGCCGGTGCTTCATCGAGCAATACCCCAAACGTGAAGCCACCGCCGGTCACTTCGGCTGCGCCTTGAGCGTAAACATTATGTCCGTCTGATACAGACCACTCGAACTCGACCTCATCCGTATACCCGCTCACTTGAATCATCGTGTCATTCAAGTCAATTTGTACATCACGGAACGCGCCGTCCGACTGCGGCTCTGTTGCAGGCGTTTCTTCCGGTGTTTCTGACGTACCTTCATCCGGAGTTTCTGTTGTAGCAGATTCAACGGTGAACGTCGTCTCATCTGTCACAGCAATTTCAGGTGCTCCGTCAACTTGACCGAGCCCAATCACTTCGACCGAATATTCGCCTGGTTCTAATGTCAATGGAAAGACTTCGTCGAATACTTTTTTATCATTCGCTTCCCATTTTTCCTCAATTACAGATTCTGTGAACATATAATCACTTCCGTAATCAAATACGGTTTGATCCCCTTTTTTGACAACTAACTGAAAACGTTGCGACGAATTAAACGTTACATCGACTGCTTCCTCATTTGGGTTTGTCATCGAAATCGTAGCTGATAAAGTTTTTGCCGAAGCATCGTATGCCATTTCCGTGTCGAGCGTCAATGGAGCCGGTGGTTCAGACGAATCACTGTTTACTTGACTCGGTTTCGCCTCTTCTTTCCCACATCCCGCTACGACTAATAAGATTGCCGTCACTACGGCGAGCAACCAAGTTTTCTTCATGAATCCCACTCTCCTCAACAAAATAAAAAACGTCTATAGCACTAGTGTATACAATGTGCAGACGTTTGTAATGATTTTCCTTATATTATTTACCTTTTTTACGAAACTTTAGTTTGTTCCATGTATTGTTGCCAACCGGTCATGAACAATGAATCTGCGATATCGAGATCAGACCGGACTTGAGCCGTGATAGAGAACGTCTCACTGTGCATCGACTCAAACGTGACGACCATCGTTTCTCCTACTACTTCCTTATAAGCTACAAGTTCAGGCGTTTCTGCAAACAATATCATAAGTATGGCTCCTTTGTTCATCTGTGATAAACCTAGTGTACCAATCTGAAACCAAGATATATGTCCTATCGTTCGACAGTACAACAATGACATTTTACCTATTGTCGAAACGTTTACATCAAATGTTAGTCAATTGGGGAAATGTGCATATGATTTCATGAAAAAAAGGAGCAATCCGTACTACAGACGCTCCTCTTTACCTTAAATTGTAAATCAATTTGATTCAATACATGTCGAACGAAATCTCATTTCGACCGGTTCGAAATTTGTTGCCATACTGTCCCGAGTGCTGTCTCGCCGCTCGTGATCCGCTCTTTCGCAAGTCGCGCTTGTAAAGAGACCTCGAACTCGCGGTCTTCCTCCGCAATCGACAAGGCAGGTACAGCCCGCTCATCTCCACAATCGAATAAGAAACGAGCCGCTCGCCAACGTACGAGTTTGTTTTTATCTTTCAGCGCCTCAATCATTGAAGGTTGTGACTGAGGTAATGCCCAATCGGAGACCGTATCCCCAGCTGTTCGTCGCACAATAGGAGAAGCGTCCACTAAAGCTTGTTCAATATATGTGACATATTCCTCACGTCGTTCTTCAAACATCCCGATCATGACGACCGCTTGTCGACGAATTGCCATCACGGAATCTTCCAAGGCACGACGGAAATAGGGCATATTCTCATGATGGATTTCGAGTTCATCCAGGAATGCCATCCGATCTTTCCAATTTTCCGACTGCAAATGGTTCGCGTTTGCCTCAAAATCTGCTTCACGACCAAACGCACGGGCCACGATCCGTTCGATGCGCTCTTCAGGATACGCCGCTTCCAATTCTTCTTGCGCGATGATACTGACTTCATCCAATTCACCATAGCGTGGGGCTTGCTCTACCCAACGACGGTCTTGAATGACATTCTTCACTTGTGCTTGAACTTCCATCGCTGCATCGACAAATCGTTTCGACAGCCCGATTCGTTTTTCTTCGTCCCCTTTGACGAGTTTTAATTGCATCGGTACATCGAGCACGAACTGGACGGATACATGGACTGGTTCATAGTCCGTATCCATCTTTGTGGATTCGACTTCCTCAACTTGTTCCCCGAACGCCCATCGGATTTCATTCATGACGTCATGCCAATCATGTTTCGGATGTCGCTCGACAGCGAGAAAATCAGACACGGCGTAAACGGATTTGACGCCTCGAAGCCCAATGATTTCTTGAATGATGGCTGGGGCATCCGTACTCGCTTTATCGTACGTTATGCCTCTCCCTTCGAACGGAGGGTCCACAATGATTTTCAAGTTATTCGGACTTGGTGTCGGTTCGATTGCTACTAGTTTCATCCTCATCACCTCACTCTTCATCGTGACGAAAATGACAAAAAAACGCAAGCGAGTCGCTTGCGTTCGATCAATCCTCTATTTTACTTAAAACAACGCGATAAACTGTTGGAGTGAATACGTCGTCCCATCCACAGTAAATGTGTCGTCCTCTGAAATCGGTTCAAGGAAGAAACGTTTTTCACCATCTTCTTTCACGTAACCAAAAATATGATTGGATTGATAGAACAATTCAACAATCGTCATTCGTCCAAATGTCATCCCATCGTTCATTACCGCCCGATCACCTAATTCGCCGCCATTGTACAGTTCGATGTAAGTTTCCATTTTGGTGTCGCTCCTCTTGTGTTTGTTTTCACAATTCCTTTCTATCAAACAACATGAGCGACTTCAAGTTAATTTTTTGTGTTACGCTTCCAAAATTCTATCCATTTACGATATTCCGATAATGTTTTGTTAATTTGATTAATCGACTTCTCATCGTGCAACCCACTATCATCAATCTTTTCTTTACAATGCGTGATGAAAATTTCATTTCCCGGTAAAACATTTGCACGATTTGTGGCAAATACTTGTCGGAGATGGATTTGGCATCTGGCGGTTCCAAGTATGCCAGGCGAGGCCCCGGCAATCATGACCGGTTTATCCCGAAGTGGCGTCCCTGGCTCGAGCGAAAGCCAGTCGATCGCATTCTTTAGGACGCCCGGGATACTATGGTTATATTCGGGGGTGACAATCAATAATCCATCAGCTTCCCGAACGACTTGCTTCAAAGTAGCCACAACTTCCGGTTCATCTGGATCAATCAAATCATCATTGAACAGTGGAAGTTCGATGGAGACGACTTCAATGTCGAAATCATCTTGAGCCAGTTCAATGATCGAATGCAAAAGAGCGGTATTAAAAGATTTCTTTCGAAGACTTCCTGACATAGCGATTAACTTATACTTTTCCATGATCCACCTCCTGCATCCATTCGTTCATGATTTTTGCTTCTTCTTCAGGGGATTCCATCATCCCCATATGACTGAACGGAACGATTGCTTTCGTATGTCGTGACGCACCTAAAAACGCCCGCTCCTCATTCATATTCGGGTCTTTTGAGCCGTAAATGAATAGGCCGGGGAGGTCAGTCGTTTCGACGGTGTCCACTTCGTCTTCACGATCCCGGATCGCCTGTTGCGCGTTCACGATTCCCTCGACCGTCATCTCATATCCGATTGCAATCGCTTGTTGAACGAGCGCCGGGTCGGAATCACTTGAGAAGACATTTGGAATCATTCCGTCAATAAACGGCTCGACCCCTTCTTCGATGACTTGATGAATGGCACCGTTTCGCTTCTCCCGCGCCGCTTCTGTATCCGCGGCAGCCGTCGAGTGAATCAATACAAATCCTGATATTTCTGTTCCATAGCGACGCACGAGGTTAGTCGTCACGTAGCCTCCGAAAGAATGCCCACATACAAGGGGACGCGCAAGGCTTCGAAGACGAATTTCTTCGATGACCCAGTCCGCAAAATGATCCATCGTTTCCGGCCCCACGTCTGTCCCAGCATGACCGGGTAATGTGAGCGTGTGGACTTCGGCATTCAATAACGGTTCCAATTGTTCAAAGTACTTTGGAGAACCGCACAACCCATGTAACAATACGAGTGCTTTCATATCATCGAGTGCTCCTTTTCTTCCCATTCTGTTTTGAGTAGCCGATACATCGTCAAATCCATGAATCGACCATGGCTATATGCATAATCTTGTAGAAGTCCCTCTTCAATAAATCCCAATTTTTGAACGAGTCGATTCGACCCTTCATTCCCTGGTGCGACCAACGCAGAGATTCGATGAAACTTGAATTCTTCAAAACCGTATTGAATGACAGCTGAAGCGGCTTCGAAAGCCACCCCTTGTCTCCAATAGTGAGGGGAAACCTCAAACCCGATTTCGGCGCGATAATATTGGGGCGTCCAATTATGGAATCCAATCGTTCCAACCAATTCATTCGTCATCCGATCGCATATCGCCCAGCGAATGGCCTTCCCTTGCTGAAATTGATCTTTAAAGTAAGCGATCACGTTCTTCGCCTCATAGACGGCAAGCAACGGGTCCGACCCATAATATCGCATCACTTCCTCAGTGGATAGAATGGTATATAGTGCTCTAGCATCACGCGGTTCTAGCTCTCGCAGGATAAACCGGGGCGTAGCGAGCTCAGGAAAACTCCGTTTTAATCCCCACATGTGGAACCCGCCTTTCCTATTCGTTTCCTCAATTATACTTCTATTTTCCCAAATGTATCGAACTCAACCCTCTTGTACCGTCTCAAGATGGCGGAAAGCATGTGTTTTTGCTACTATAATCGTAGTATGTCAAACTGAGGGGATACCATATGTCAAAACAACTCTTTTATTTGAAGCAAGACCGAGACGTCCAACGCTTCACACTCCATGGTGTGACGTTGGCGGATGTAACAGAAGCGCTTTCCGTGACGAGACCGATGATCATTTGTCGAACGGATATCAAAGGGATGAGACAATCCTCGAGGTCGCGTTTCCGTTATATTGAAGCGCATGAACTATCTTCGTTCTCGTCTAAGTATTTGAATAACCAAACAACATTCACAGCGATCGATTTTCCGGACTACAACACGCTCGAAACTCTGTCCGATCATGAAATTGCAGAAATCTTGTTTTTAAGTCATATGGAACGCGGAATCAAGAAGCCGTTCTTGGATTCGCTCGATAATGAGATTGTGTTCTTCAATGAAGCAAACGATCGACATAGCAGTCTTTATATTCGCGATTGGTCGACAATCAATCGTTTCGTCCAAAACATGTTGCAAAGTAAACTTGATCGTGACATTCGTAACATCAGTTTTGTTCCGATTCCACTTCCTGTCATTGATGAATTACTCGAGTTGGCACCTCAAGGTCTGATCATCGATTTCGATCATACGAAACGCAGTTTGTTCAATCGCCAAATCGTCATCTCATTCTATGTAGCGGGTCGCTATGAAGACATGTCCGTTCTTGAAGAGGACTTCGATGCGAAGAAAGAATCCATCGCCTTAAAAGGGCAATTGTTGTACCGTCGTCGTACATGGCAGATTGAACGATTATAAGGTCATACATGTAATGAATAGTTGTGAACCTCTGGAAACGAGGTTCTTTTTTGTTATTTTCAGACCGATTGTTTCAACCTTCTTCCCATGCTAGACAGGGTTGAACGCTATTCTTAAAAATTGATAACAAATTGTCTTAATTTTTTGTTAAATTAACACTTTTCTTTTTCGAACGAGGCGTTATACTAGGAATAACCTTCTGGAGGAATGGAAGGCAATATAGAGAAAGCGAGGTGAAAATCTATTCATCACGCGATGGATAGATACACGAAATGGAACAACTGAAAGTACAAGGAGTCTCATCGTTCACCAAGTTTGCGACGAATGGAAAAATGCTGAAACTTAAAGATGCTCACGCAGGGGAACAACGCATTTCACTACAGGATGCGACGGATATTCAAGTCTCTCTGCTCGACGAAGACCATTCGCGCTTCACTATATTTGGTCACGCTCACCCTCTTGTGGAGCTGACCCTTCCTCACAACTCTTGTGAAGTCCTCTATGCTTGGTTACTACACAAGATGAAACGACAAAAAATCAAACTCGCTTCAAACGCTTAAACAAAACAAGGTCTGCTCTCCATGTGGGAGGCAGACCTTATTGTTTTGACTGAAGTCATTTCATTCCTTCGTCTCTTCTAATGATGAATTCGCAGTGACCGGGTTTCTGCGATAAATCGTCACGCCACCATGCTTGGCCTCTCCTACTACTTGAAAGAGCCAGCCTTTCTCAATCAAAATGGTTCGAACGGATAAAAAATCTTCGCGTGGCACGTTCACTTCATCCACTTGTCCGTCCAACAATTGTTGAAATGTCATTTCCCAATCAGTCATGTTGATTCTCCTTACGTAAGTCTTCATCATGCATCCATTCGAACAGGCGCCGTCCGGATTCTAAGCGATCCGTCTTGTCTAACAATGTTGTCGGGACGATCCGCGTCGCCTCAATCGACTCATCTCCGGCAAAAACGACTGATTCATTCGTCATCTGTTCAATATACTGAAGCGCGAACAATAAAATCGATTTTTCTGTTTCCAATCCGCTTTCCCGTATCACAACATCAAATGACTCATCTCGTTTATTGTCCACTAGTAACGTCCGCCCTCCGTCGAGTAGAGCCAATGATGGCACAGCATCAACATGAAAAACTTCATATGAGCGATAGGTGTGCTCATCACACAGTAAAAGGGGAACAAAACGACGTCGACCCGTCCATTTCTTTAACTGGAACAAAATTTTCATCGAGGTGAACCACGTTGCCCCATCTCGATTTTTTTCCACTAAAATTGTGGGAACTGATGCCTCATCCGCTTCTTTCTTTTGAACGAATAACCATTTTGCTACATCTACCACAACGATCAAACCGTTCTCCTCCTTATGATCCATTCAGACAATGCAATCATCGTCAACGCAACGAGCCAACCGCCAAGCACATCACTAAAGTAATGAACGTTTAAGATGACTCGGCTGAGCGAGACCGCAAGGACGAGGCACAAGAGAATGAAGATGACGACTCTCGACTGTTTCTTTCGATACAGTACATAAGCTGTCAATCCATATAGTGCCAGCGATCCTGAGGCATGTCCGCTCGGAAAACTGTATGTCGTTGCATCGAGGGATGCATCAATGAGTGGTCGGTCGATTCCGTAGACGAGCTTCAGCACTTGAGTAAACAGAAGTGTCCCGATTCCGACGAGCGCTAGGCGCCACGCTTCGATACGATCCCCGCGCCAATACCAGAACAACAATCCTAATATGGAGAGACCCACAATGACTTGTGCACTCCCGAGCTCTGTCACGTAGGCAAACACTCGATCCGGTAGCGGCTGTAACCATTCATATACGAATGTGTTCATCGGATCGACCGCCCCTAAAACGACAAACACCGACACGATCACATATGCGACCGTCCCGGTGATGACCACCATCTGCGGTGTCCACTTCATCAATACAACCCTTTTCTTTCACGCATCTCTTCTTCTCCAAAATCGACCATATCTCGTAATCGGTGCGCCAATCGTCCTGAAGCGTTGGCAGCGATGGCACCGACGAGATCGTCCATGAACGTATGCACTTGCCCATCATCCATCTTCGTGTCGAGTTGTTTGATGATACCGATTTTTGCCTTGTCTAAGTATCCGAAAGTCGTAACGGCAATCGAACCATATGTGTTGACGGCACCGATCGCAATCGTCTCGTCCACTCCAAATAAACCTTCGTCTGAGGCGATAATCGACAGAAGCGGTTCAGATAATTGCCCTTTTTCAGCCAACATATCGAGCTCTGATCCCACGAGAATCGCATGTTGTAGTTCACGTTTATCAAGAACCGCCTCGACAGAATCCATACAATCTTTTAAAGAAAGATGCGGCGAATAGGGTGCCTGCATCTGGTATACGATTTCAGCAATCGATTCAATTGTGACCCCGCGTTCGAGCAAACGAGCACGAGCCGCTTCTCGGACATCACGTGAGTGTGGTACGTGTTTCATAATAGGCGCAGGATCGAAATCCCGCTTCACATCCCTTCGTTCAGAGAGTCATCGTCTCTCTATATGATATAACCATTATACTGAAAAATTGAAAAAAGACGAACCCTGCTTTGACTTCCCACATTAAATCGGTCATCATTAACATGTAGGTTAAACGATTAAAGGGGGAAGAGGAATGAAGATTGGGGTAGTCTTATTTCCGTCTAAACAAGTGCAAGATTTTGCGAACTCTTATCGAAAACGCTATGACACAAAATATGCGTTGATTTCACCTCACGTGACCATTAAAGAGCGGACAGAGGTGTCAGAAGAAGACTTGCCGAAAGTACTCGAGTACTTGCAACAAGTTGCGGATTCGACTAAACCGATTCAGTTAAAAGTCGATGGCGTTCGGTCTTTCGCACCGACGAACAATGTCTTGTATTTAAAAGTGTTACCGACACGTGATTTGTCGACTCTTCAGCAACGACTGCATGAAGGTGTGCTCAACCAAACACCGAAATATGAATTCTTGCCGCACATCACGATTGGTCAAGATTTGACCGATGCCGAGCTATTCGACGTCCTCGAACGTATGCGTATGGAGCAGGTTCATTTCGAAGAGACGATCACTCGTATGGCCGTCATGTATGAACTCGAAAATGAAACATGGAACGTCTATGAGACGTTCCGTTTCCGAGGCTAACCTTATATGCTCCGGTCGACATAGCGACCGGGGTTTTTTTCTTGCTCTTCTTCAAGCCATTCTTCACGTCGAGGTCGGATTCGTTGGACACGTTTGATTCGTGTCACCGGTTCGATGCTTGCTCGACCTGATGGCTGGACTTGTCGGTTGACGTATTGTACGACAGTAAAATCAATCTGATAGGGACCCATGATCTGACCTCCTTCATAGGTCCTTACCCGATTTATTCACGAGGTAATACAAAAATGGCGCATCACTGCGCCATTCCCCAAACTTATAAAATATGGTATCCGCTATCTACGTGAATGACTTCGCCGGTCACGCCACTTCCCATCCCCGAGAGGAGGAAGAGGCCTGTCGAAGCTACTTCTTCCGCCGAAACGTTTCGACGCAATGGCGCCTTCTGTTCAAGCTCAGAAAGGATACTGTTGAAATCACCAACCCCTTTGGCTGACAATGTACGAATCGGCCCCGCCGAGATAGCATTGACACGCACACCATGTGGACCGTATTCGTTCGCCAAATACTTGACGCTCGAATCAAGTGCCGCTTTGGCGACACCCATCAAGTTGTAGTTCGGAACGACACGCTCGCCGCCGAGGTAAGTGAGTGTGATCACCGAGGCGTCTTGTGCGAAGTAAGGCTTCGCCGCTTTCACAACTGCCGTCAAACTATATGCTGAGATGTCTAATGCCTGCGCGAACTGACCACGTGTCATTTCTGAGAACTCACCGCGCAATGCTTCTTTGTCAGCAAATGCGATCGAATGCGCGATTCCTTGAATCTCGCCAGCTTGTTCGTGAATCGAACGGAATGTTGAATCAATCGCTTCGTCATTCGTCACATCACACTCAAGTAGAATCGCTTCTTGTTTCAACTCACTCGCGAGTGACTCGAGACCCGATTTGAATCGTTCTGCCGCATACGTTAACACGAGCTTCGCCCCTGCCTCATCAAGCGTTTTGGCAATCGCCCATGCAATCGAGCGCTTGTTGGCAATCCCCATGACGACGTACGTTTTATTCGTTAATGTTGGATAAATTGACATCATAAACTCCCCTTTTTAGTACCTGGTGATAATATCTGTTCTCAGATTACAGAAAGGTTTCTGTTTTGTCAACCGACTCGTTACGTATTGCGATTTTTTTAAGTTGCGGTAAGATAAAATACGTATAGAAAGGGTGATTCGACTCCATTATGAACCGTATACAATCATATTTTAAAAGTTTAGATACGACACTGTTGACCATCGTCTTCCTATTGATGATCATCAGTCTCGGTGCAATCTATACCGCTCAACCGATGTTGCCAACGCGACTTCAACATATCAACTTCGCTCTTGAACAAGGCATTCGTTATGTCATCGGCTTTTTTGCAATGTTCGCGATCATGACGATTGAATATGAGCAACTCCGGAAAATCCATTGGTACTTATACGCATTCGGTCTACTTCTGCTCGTCGGTCTGATTCCGTTACGTGACACGTCGCTCGTACCGAACATCAACGGGGCGTATGGTTGGTATAACGTGCCTGGATTCAGTTTCCAGCCAGCCGAATTCATGAAGCTCTTTTTATTGATTTCCATGTCGACCATCGTCTATGAGCACAATAAACGTTACGGATCGTCACAACTCGATACATGGCTCCTCGTGAAACTGGTACTAGTCGCCATCCCGCCGCTCGGGCTGATTGTGACACAACCGGACTTAGGGACCGGGCTCGTTCTGATGACGATGCTCGGCGCCATCATCATCGTCTCGGGAATCGGTTGGAAGTGGCTTCTTGGTCTCTTCAGCGCTGCTGCTTTGACCATCGGCACATTCATGTATCTGTTCTTTGCCCATTTCGAAGTCTTACAAGCATTCGTACCTGGACACGCCCTCAACCGCTTCCAGGCCTGGATTTATCCTTACGAATATTCAGATGATCTGGCATTCCAATTAATCAAATCGCTACAGGCAATCGGTTCTGGACAGATGTTCGGAGCAGGATACGGCCAGGGTCTCGTCTATTTACCGGAATCTCAAACGGACTTCATATTTGCTGTTATCGCAGAACACTATGGGTTCATTGGCGCAGCTCTCGTGATCATCGTCTTCTTCTTATTCCTCTATCGGATGATTCACATTGCGTTAGAGTCTAGTAGCGCGTTCGGAAGTTATATCGTCACCGGTGTCATCGCCATGTTCACGTTCCAAGTGTTCCAAAACATCGGTATGACAATCGGTGTCTTGCCGATCACTGGACTTACCCTCCCGTTCGTCAGTTACGGGGGAACAGGGATTATCATGAACATGATTGCCATCGGTCTCGTCATGAACGTGGCTTCTAAATCAAAAACCTATATGTTTGATGATGATTGACAAAATCCCTCAAGGTTTTACCTTGAGGGATTTCTTTATACAGTTCGAAAATCTTCCGGAATTGGCGCATCAATCTGAATCTCATCCCCTGTCATCGGATGAATGAATCGCGCAGACGCGCTGTGAAGGGCGTGACGGGGCATACGAGTCGTCCCCCCATACATGGAGTCCCCAATGAGCGGATGACCGATATGGCGCAAATGCACGCGAATTTGATGGGTCCGTCCCGTCTCGAGTCGAATCGTCAATAACGAGCCGCTCTCAAATGGCTGACACGCGAGGATATGCGTGATGGCGCGTTGTCCCTCAGTTGTCACGACTCGCTCCATAATCGAGTTCTCGGCACGCCCAATCGGTGCATCAATCGTTTGTGGTGTCACTTCTTCTTCGACCAATGCCTTATACGTACGTACCAATCCATTCGCTTTCTGAAGTTCACTAAATCGATGATGAATAAATCCATACTTTGCAAACAAGACGACACCGCTCGTGTCGCGATCGAGCCGATTGATCACGTGAATCGCAGATGACAGACCGATGCGTTGATAATAGCCGAGTACAGCGTTCGCAAGTGTATCGGTCGGATGTAGTCGTGATGGAATCGTGGCAATCCCTGCCGGTTTATCGACCGCCAACAGCGTATCATCTTCATACAGAATTCGAATAGGACGATCTGAGGCGACCATGTCGAGTGAAGGGGCTTCAAGCGGGAATCGCACCATCACTTCATCCCCTGGTTCGAGTTCATGTCTTACGGTGCGGTGCATGCCATTCACTTCAATATCCCCTTCATGCTTCACGAGTGTGAGCATCTTTCGAGAAATCCCCATATCTTGCATTAAAAAGTCGCGAAGTGGGACGGCTTTCTCCACAACGCGACGAATCGTAAACCCTTGCATTCGTTACTTTCCTTCCTCGATGAACGATTCGCGAACTCGGCGCCAGAATGGGAAGGGCCGGAAGCGAGCGAACGTCACTTTTTCTTTTGCGACCGCACATCGAATCGAGACGACATCCGACCAGGACAACGCTTCTTGATGGTCAAACGCCAATTCAAATTCGGTTTTCGTGTGCGGTTTGATTTTCACTTGATGGTGTTTTGGTAAGAGAAGCGGTGCACCGATCGTTCGATACACTAGGTTGTTGATTGAAGCCATCTCAGTCACTTGAATGGCTTCAATCGATGGGTGAACGATTGCTCCACCGAGTGCCTTATTGTAGGCGGTCGAACCCGATGGTGTCGAAATACATAATCCATCTCCACGGAACGTTTCAAAGTAGTCGTCTCGAATCGATAAATCACAGACGAGCGTTCGCTTGTAGTTCTTAATCGTGCAATCATTCATCGCCAGTCGACGATCAGTCTCCCCGTCCTCATAGTCAATGAGCACCTCAACGAGCGGATAGGAGACCGGCTCGAACGATTCGCTCGTGATCATCTCGGTCAATTCATCCAACTCATCCGGTTGCCAATCGGCATAAAAGCCGAGATGCCCGGTATGAATCCCGACAAGTAGCGTTTCATCGAGTCGGTCGATGTATTTATGAAACGCCTGTAACATCGTCCCGTCCCCTCCGACCGATACTACGATTCGGGGCTGTTCAGATAATGTATGCCCGGCGGCTTGAAGTTTTTGAGTCAGTTCCTCGGCGATCTCCGCTGATCGCGTATCTCCCCTCGATACAATCGCAAACTGCATATCGGTTTCCCCCTAGTCTTCGTCCGTTTTCACGTTCATCTCTTTATCCCGAAACACCTGCTGGGCGTCCTGAATTTCAACGCGGAGTTGGCTCATCTCGGCATCGAGTAAAAAGGCCGCCTCGGCTGCACGTCTCAATCGTTCCTGCACTTCAAGAGGCATGTCACCATCATATTTATAATTCAATGAGTGCTCAATCGTGGCCCAGAAATTCATCGCAAGCGTGCGGATTTGCACTTCAACGAGCGTAGGGATTTCACCTTGAATCGTCTGAACCGGGTACTCGATGATGACATGATACGATCGATAGCCCGAGTCTTTCTGATGGGTAATGTAATTGCGTTCTTCCACTATTTTAAAATCTGTTCGACGATGTAGCAAATCCAAGACGTGAACGATATCATCGACAAATTGACACATGATTCGTAATCCCGCTATATCCTGCATATCCGTCGCCAATTCATGGTCAGCGATATTTTTTCGTTTCGCTTTCTCGAGAATGCTCCCGACCGGCTTCACTCGACCTGTGACAAATTCAATCGGAGAATGGTCATTTTGGGACTTGAATTGCTTTCGAACGGCTTTCAATTTGACTTTCAACTCGTCTACCGCGATTTGATACGGTACTAAAAACTGATCCCAGTTCATTGATTGCATACGCTGTCACCACTTTCGTTCTTTTCCGGAAAAAACGCGTCCTTTCCGTATGTATCCGTTTGTATGGTATCATAAACGAACAATTGTTCATAGAATGGAGCGATGATTCATGACCCAAGAAGTGGAAATTGAATTTAAATCAATGTTGACGAAAGACGAGTATGAGACACTCCTACGTGCCTATCAGCTTGATGACCAAGTTCGTTGGCAGGCGAATGATTATTTCGACACCCCTTCCTTTCAGCTAAAAGCGAACGGGGCAGCACTTCGCATTCGCGAGAAGAAACATGGTCAAGTGCTGACGTTAAAGCAACCCAACGAGGTCGGCTTACTTGAGACACACGCCACAATTACAGAAGATGAGGCTGAGGATTTGTTTAAGTATGGAATCATTCATGACGAGCAAATGAAGCAGGCATTGGCTCCGTTTCAGCTAAATGCACCGCTTGAGCATCTCGGTCGACTCGAGACGAACCGGGCAGAGCTCCAGACAGAAGACGGTCTCCTCGTTTTGGACGAAAGCCATTATTTGGAGACGACCGACTATGAAATAGAATTTGAAGTGACGAATGAAGAAGAGGGAAAACGTGCGTTCGAAGGACTTCTTGAAAAACATGGTCTCCCCTATCGTCCCGCTAAAAATAAAATCGTCCGATTCATGGAATTAAAAATAAGTCGGTTGGAAGGTTGAGCAGATACATTGCCAACCTTTTTTTTTCGTTGCTACAATGAGTTTACAAAGTTAAATGAGTTTTTTGACGAGAGGAGGCGACACAAATGGAACTTGAACAATGTAATGGGTCATCCTGTTCACTGGAAGAAACTCCTATTCAAGTAACGTATAAGCCATTGGAGTTATTCTATTTCATGGACATCTCAAGTCCTGAGAACTTTCATGTGATGACACTGATCAAAAAGTTAGAGATTGAATACGGACACGTGATTCGTTTTCGAATGGTCTCTACCGTTCCTAGCTGTGTTGGCGGATGTCAGGAAGAAGTTCGCCTTCTCACCATGATCAAAGCGCTGGAATTACAAGGGAAACGTCATGCGATGCGCTTCTTGCGTCATTTGCATGTGAATGATCTATTCTCTGGTGAACAACTTGGTTCAATCGATTTATGGGAAATCGCACGTTCTTTCGAAGAGTATGGCCTTGATTTAAGTGAACTCGAAGCCGATCTTCAATCGAACCAGCTCTTGAATGCACTAGCTGTCGACCATCAAGTGTTGAAAGATTGGGAGATTGAGTTATTGCCCGCACTCACATTCGTGACGCGTGATGAAGCATTGAAGATTGAAGGGGTTTATCCGTACGACGTCTATCAATCGGTCATGACTGAATTGTTAGGTTATGCACCGAGCCGTTCGACCGATTGGGATGTAGCCAAAGTGTTGGCACGCTATGATGCGTCGACCATAACAGAGCTATCGTACATTCTAGACTTGGATAAGACGGTGATTGAACGCGAATTGAAGAAACTCTCCCTACAACAGCGTTGCCGTCCTGTGCCAGGATGTAGCGGTGAAGCGTGGGCTCAAACGAAATAAAAAAGAACCCCATGGCCGGGGAGCCATGGGGTTTTTGACGTCTCAAGCGGGGACAAGAGACATCGAACCTTGAGGCCCGGGGAAGGCCTACAAGATGGGAGAAAGTTTACGGTCAATAAAGGGGTTTGTGATTGATTTCACACTTATAATATACCTAGTGCAGAATCATCTGACAACCTCTTTGTGCATATTGTCACATATTGTTCACGTGAACAATAATGATTCCATTTCATCAAGAACCGCTTCGAACTGATCGAGCGCTTTTAATACCGGCTCCTTCGTCGTCATATCGACGCCAGCCGCCTTCAACACCTCGATCGGATAGTCACTAGAACCCGCCTTCAAGAAGTTATCGATATAACGACGCACGGCTGGCTCCCCTTCTTCCATGATCTGTTGTGACAGTGCAGCAGATGCCGAAATCCCTGTCGCATATTGATAGACGTAGTAGTTGTAATAGAAGTGCGGGATGCGCGCCCACTCATATGAAATCTCTTCATCGATGACAATCTCGTCTCCGAAGTAACGTTTGTTCAACTCGAGGTATGTTTCATTTAAGTACTCCGGAGTGAGCGATACGCCTTCTTGAGCAGCTTGATGAATCATGTGTTCGAATTCAGCGAACATCGTTTGACGGAACAATGTTCCACGGAACGTTTCAAGCTGATTGTTCAACAAGTAGAGACGTTCTTCTTTCGCTGTTCTCGTTTTCAACAAATGGTCATTCAACAAAGCTTCGTTCGTCGTCGATGCCACTTCTGCAACGAAGATCGAGTAATCGCCATACGGATATGGTTGCGATGCGCGCGTGTAATGACTATGCACTGAGTGTCCGAACTCGTGTGCAAGCGTGAACAAGTTGTTGACGTTATCTTGCCAGTTCATCAGGATGAACGGTTGCGTATCGTATGCTCCCGAGGAGTAAGCACCGCTACGCTTACCGCGTGTCTCTCGAACGTCGACCCAACGCGAATCGAGACCGTCTTTGACGATTTGGACGTACTCTTCTCCGAGTGGTGCCAAACCATCTACCATCCATTGTTTCGCTTCTTCATACGATACTTTCATTTCGACATCTTTGACGAGCGGTGTGTAGAGGTCATACATATGCAACTCATCTAAGCCGAGCGCTCGCTTACGCAACGCGACATAACGATGTAACAAGTCGAGTCGTTCGTTTACCGCTTCTACAAGCCCGTCGTATACAGACTCCGGAATCGCATTATGATGGAGCGCGGACTGTCTTGCACTTTCAAACTTACGGACAGTCGCATAGAAGTTATCTTTCTTCACACTTCCAGATAATGTTGAAGCGAACGTATTCAAATATTGCGCGTACGTCCCGTACATCGCTTTAAATGCCCCTTCGCGAACGCTTCGGTCAGCCGATTCAAGGAACGTGATATATCGACCGTGCGTCAACTCAACTTCTTCCCCTTTTTCATTTTTCACTTTCGGGAATTTTAAATCTGCGTTGTTGAGCATACCGAACGTCGAGCTCGATTGACCAAGCACATCTCCGGCTTGTGCCAAAATCGATTCTTCCGCCTCCGTCAACACGTGTGGACGCTCTAGTGCCAACTCATCGAATGCATGACGATAAACGCGAAGTGACTCATTCTGCTCCATGAAGGCTTCAATCTGATTCTCATCAATCGAGAGCAACTCAGGTGTCATAAACGCGAGTTGTGCTGAAACTTGAGACGCAAGTGAGCCGGCACGATCATTCAATGCTTGATAATGGCTATTCGCCGTGTCTTCGTCATAGCGCATATGAGCATACGTATATAGCTTATGTAACTGACGTGAGAGATCGTCTCGAAGTTGCAACGCTTCGTGCAACGTTTCCGCCGACTCCCCAAGGCGTCCTTTAAATCCAATCAATGCCGGCACTTTCTCTTTTAACGCTTGAAAATCCGATTCCCAAGCCTCGTCATTGCTGTAGATGGTTTCTAAGTTCCATGTTTCTTCCACTGGAACTTGCTGTCTAGTCAATACCTCTGACATACGTCCACTTCCTTTTCGATGATTAAGTCGATTGTAAGATCAATCGCTGAAGTCCTTGAAACAAACGTGTATCGTGATGTCTGGCCTCCTCGTAATGCTTTGGATGCGGCCATGACCTGACATCACAGGATAGACGACTCGCATTCAAGAGTTGTTTCCATTGTACATGAAATGACTGGGAAAAGTCGCATGTCGGTGTCACTCCAAATTGTCGACATGTTTTTTGAATACTCCATTCCACGGAATCGCGCGGTGACTCGTATCGATTCAAATAATGCACGGTCTGAAAATCAATTGGATGTACACGGATTCCCCAAAGCGATGAAAGCGGAAGGTAACAGGCGGTCGGTAATAATCCGGGTAACAGACCAAGTGGATAGAGCCGATTCAATATGAGCCGTCGATTTAGCGGAGACGGATAAATCGGCGACATGCGTTTACGACGAATCATCTCTATCCATTCAAAAGCATCGAACCGATAATAGGCTTCGTACGGTGACGTGTTCACTGAAGATGAGATTTCCCAGTTTCCGATTCCATACTTGATCGAAATCGGAAATCCATTGAAGCGTAACAATCTCCCATTTTTCACCGTCAACAACCGATGTCGCTGAAAAAGTTCTAGACGCATCCATGGTTGAAACGATTGATTGCTTCTCAAATCGAGACCGCTCGCAATCCAAACCACATCAAACCCCGCTCGTCGATAATCATTCGTTCGTTCGGCGTATTCTCCAGATCGTAAAGGAGACGCCTGAATTTCGAACACGGTGTGCTGCCCGTCCATGTTCGTGAGGATGTCAGCCCGACGATTCTTAATCGTCACTTCTTGCTCGACAGGATAGCCATTCTCTTGAAGCCACTGGCATATTGCCCATTTATCCTGATGATGCATGACCGATTCAGCTCTCCCACAGGTGTGGATATGCGCAAAATGCAGCCGTTTCTTCACACCTTGCTTCACAATCAACATTTCTTGACAAGTCGGGCATCGAAAAGGAGCAAGTTGCTCTGCTTGCATCCGATTTAATGTAAAGGAATCAACGATATCCCCTTCCCGATCGATTGCAAACCGCATCTTGCTCCCTCCTCATAGCAATGGTGAAAACATTCTGGCTAATGATTCAACGAGTTTGATAAAGAATGACCGTTTCGCGAACTCTTCTAATACGAGTTCGTGTGACCCTTCGAAATCATCATATAAGTCTTGTTTCAGTTGATGGACTGAGTTCGTGTTATAGAGGAGCGCATTGACCTCGAAGTTCAAATGAAAGCTCCGAAAATCCATGTTCGCCGTCCCAATCGTGGCTAATCCATCATCCACCACGATGACTTTTGAATGCATGAATCCCTTCTCATATAGATAGATCTTTACACCGGCGAGTAACAGTTCTTCATAATAGGACCGACTCGCGTAGAAAACGATTTTATGGTCGGGATAACTCGGTAAGACGATGCGGACATCAATTCCTGATAATGATGCCGTCTTTAAGGCACTCATAATGTCTTCATCCGGAATCAAGTAAGGTGACGAAATGTAGACAGATTTTTTTGCAGCATTGATGAGTGAAAAGTAAATGGATTTCATCGTCTCATAAGGTTCATCCGGTCCACTCGCAACGATTTGAACCCCTCCGCTCGCACTTCTTACCGTCTCAAGCGGCTCTAGATAGAACGGTGTGAATAGGCGTTCCCCGGTCATGTAATACCAATCTTGCAAGAAAATCAGTTGCAGTTCAGATACCCCTTCTCCTCTGACATACAGATGAGTGTCGCGCCAAAATCCGAACTTAGAGTGCTCACCCAAGTACTCATCCCCTACATTCAAGCCACCTGTGAATGCCTCGGTACCATCGATGACCACGATTTTTCGGTGGTTTCGATAGTTCGTCTTACTCGAAACGAGTGGCAATACAACTGGAAAGAATGCCTGGACTTGGACACCGGCTTGCTTCATCTCTTCAAAGAACGTGCCACTCGTATGAATGGACCCGACCGCATCGTACAAAAACCGGACTTCGACCCCCGCCTTCGCCTTTTCAATCAAGATTCGCTGTATTTCCCGAGAAATACGATCTTCCCGAAAAATATAATACTCTAGATGTATGTGTCGGGACGCTCCTTTCAGAGCCGGCAATAACTTCGAGAATTTTTCACGGCCGTTCGTCAAGATTTGGGTATACGTATTCGATGAAACAGGTAATTGGTTCAACGAAGAAGTAAGATGCATCAGCTTCTCATAATCGTCGTGGGCGAACATAAGAGACGGCGACAACGTCATCGCTTTCTGACGATAGGCCAAGTATGTCTCTTCATCAAGCATCGCTTTTTCTTTGAACATACGTTTACGTCGATAGTTCTGGCCGAATACAAAGTATGCAAATAATCCGATGACTGGAAAACCAATCATGACGATTGCCCAAATGAGCGTACGTTGTGGATTTCGATTTTCAAGTAAGATGACGAGTAATATACTGAACGTTGTCAAAAAGACGAGAATCGAGAACAATCCAATTACTTGTGAGCTCCAGTAATACGATAATATCGCAATGAGTCCTGCGAGCAAAATGAGGGAAAAGAGTACTTGTATGCGTCGCAACATATTATAAGCTGACCTCGTTTCTGTCATGTATTATCATTAATTATACATCGTAACGTCATCTTTTTGAGGGGAGCGAATGAATTATGGGGACTTTTCTGATCACAGGTGCGACAAGCGGGATTGGTCGCGCCGTCGCTTTACAGTTGACTGCTAAGGGGCACCGAGTCATCGGGATCGGTCGGGATGAAACAAGAGGCACCTCTCTCGAGTCTGATTCAAATGGACAAGCCACATTCATTCGATGTGACCTTGCTTCGACAGAGGACATCGACCATCTTTTCTCTCAGTTGAAAGAGCAAGGTGTGACCTTGAACGGATTATTTAATAACGCCGCTACTTTTGGTAGACCGGGCACACCTGAACGTTTGACACATGAGTCGTATAACGAGGTATTCGATGTCAACTTGTATGCGCTGAACACCGTCACACAACGTGCCATTCCCCTATTTGACCAAGGAGCGAGTGTCGTCAACAATGCCGCCATCGTTGGGCACGTCAAGTTTCCACCGATGCTCGCGCACTATGCCGCTTCAAAGGCGGCCGTAATAGCCTTAACTAAAACGTTCGCACACCGAATGAAAGGAAAAGTAAGATTCAATGCCGTTTGTTTTGGACCGATTGACACACCGCTCAGTCACAAGCTATATGGGGGTGAAGCAAAGTTCAAAGAGGCGATGACCCACCATTTCCGGGGACATGCCGCACATCCTGAGGAAGTGGCGCCGGTCGTAGAATTTTTATTGACTGATGCTTCAACTTACATTAACGGCCAAGCCATCACAGTCGATGGCGGATATACATTGTCTTGAACAGAGACCACCTCTTCTTTAGAACAGGTGGTCTCTACTCATGTCGTCATCTTTTTAGCCCGATTCATCTTATTGCGCAAATAGTTCTGTTCTTTCGCATGAAGACGATCCCAATCAATCACATCCGCAAAATATTGAATCATGTCCTCAAATGTCGAATCGAGTGTTTCATGTGCTTGGAGGCGCGCCATTCGAATCGCCTCGAACACGGACCCCATCACAAAGATATCTCGGCTCGCATAAGTCTGCATCGGCGATAGCGATTCAAATAGAATCGTCTCAAGCGTTTTTCGTTTCACATGCCAGTCAGACTTCCCGTTCGAATACAAAAAATCACCATCTGGTAATTCACAAAGTTCTCTTAAAATATCCCCGATGTAATGAATCGCATGAATTGCCGTGTTCGGATCATTGATTCCTGGAGAGATTCCTCTTAGCGCAATCTCACTCAATTTTTCAACCGCAAATGACGGGTCTTGCATCGAAGAACGAACTTCGCCAATCTCAAACAACTCGATGTCCGGCACATCCTCACCCTTCCAGAATCCGAGTAAATCACCTTTAGCAACGAAATCCCCGACGGCTACGACGGACTCAAAGTCCGTTTCTTGATCTCCTTGCTTCTCTCTTAAAAACAATCGGATGTACCCTGTTCGCGGAGCTCGTACCGCTTGACCATCGAATGAATGGACGGATCGAGGCAGGACGAGATGAACCTCATCCGACTCAATCGCATCTTTTTGCTCGCTGATGACAGAGAGCGCTTCTTTATGTAACGCGGACAATAGACGTTCCGCCTGAATCGAAACACTGATCGTCTGGATGAACTTGACGAATGCCCAAATCGAACCAATAACTAAGAGCACACTGATCCCGGACGACAACACGACGCCTTCATCTGCCGTACGGACGAGGAATAAGTTCGAAATCCCATAAACCGTCGTCATGATGAAAAGACCGAGCGTATGCTTGGCCGACGAGTTCGTCAAAAAGTTATTGATCGTCCGGGGAGAGAACTGAGAAGAATATGTTGTCAATACGACCAGAATCGTGGAAAAACTGAACGTCATCATCGTCATCAGGCTCGTAAATGTCGAAGACAACACGGATGCCGCTGAGTCCAGATCTAAATAAATAAAGTCTGGTAATAAATCACGAAAAAAATCCCCAAACACTTGGGTTAATGCCGTTAATACGATGCCACCCATTCCGTATAAAAATGGGACAAACCATGCACTGTCATCAAGTAGTAATCGAATTCGTCTCACCATACCAACACCTCTTTACCGTCGATTTGAAAAAATCGCCTGTCCAACTGAACAGGCGATGTACCATTAAAAATAGTGACGCACTTTCGCAAAGACGTCGCCATCGAGAATGAGTTTCCCATACTCTTCTAGCATCGGTTGCGTCTGTGTACTGAATGTTAAATACTCTGCTAAAAGACTGAGTGCATTCTCTTCGTCTTCCGGTTCCATTTCATCCGGGAAATCAATCCACAAGTAGTAACGGTCTTGATAGTGGTATAGTTTCAAATCAAGATCGCTGAACATGTCTCCTGTACGTTTACTCAGCGAAATGATTGCCTCGAAATCATTTGTTTCCATCGCGAGTGGTGCCCAAGCATCTGCCTCGGCTTCAAGTTCATCCAACTCACTCAATTGGTCGAGTACCGATTGTTGATCCCGTGCCTCATCGATTGCTGATCGAAGAAGCGAACCGAGTTCAGAATCGTCTTCCGTGTCCATTACATTTTTCGCGATTGTCACAGTCACTTCTAGACCTTTTTCAAAAGCTTGTACTTGAATCCATAGTGGACCATCAAACGAGATGTCTTCACGTTCGTGAGCCTCGTCCATCATTTGCCAGAACAGCTGCTCGCCTCGTTCTCGATTGTACCAAATTTCATCACGAGCAAAACCACGTTTCTCGATATCCACGTATGTGATGAAAAATTTGACGGTATTATCATTGATGCGCTCAATTTTCACGATTGTCCACTCCCTTCTCACCTCGCTCCCAATTCACATAAGGAGGAGAGGGGAAATTGTCTTTTTATCTTTGTACCCTTTTTAACATCGTTCAATCTAGATGAAGGGTTATAACTTTATTTTATAGGAAATAATCGATAATAAAAAGCACACTGCTTAAACAGTATGCTCTCATTCATTCACAAGTCGCTGGGCTTCCTGTAATTGGAACGTCCGAACTTTACGTGGCAAGAATCGACGAATCTCATCTTCGTTATATCCGACCTGTAAACGTTTCTCATCAATCAGAATCGGACGACGTAAAAGACCTGGATATTCTTGAATCAAATCGTAAAGCTGTTGAAGAGATAACGCATCAACAGACACATCGATTTTAGAAAAGACTTTCGAGCGAGTCGAAATGATTTCATCCGTCCCGTCTTCTGTCATACGTAAAATTTGTTTAATCTCATTCAATGAGAGCGGTTCTGAAAATATGTTTCGTTCTGTAAACGGGATATCATGTTCTTCGAGCCAAGCCCGTGCCTTTCGGCAAGATGTACAGCTTGGAGACGTATAAAGTGTGACCATTTTTCTTCCTCCCTGATCGAGTATGCGTCCATCTTTTTAAGTGACTCTATTTGTATACCCAAATTCGCATCCACTTAATTATAGTAATTCTTATTTATCAAAACTTCAATGATATTCTTTATCAATCAGATATGAAAAGAGGGCGCATTCGTTGAATGCGACCTTGAACGACCTAACTTAAGACGCAGGGATTCGAGAAACCGGTTGAGACACCGTCTCTTTCCCTGGCTTGACTTGTAAGTCTTTCAGCTTTTTCTTCAATACTTCTTTCAAAAGTCTCTTTTTCTCTCGCAGAACTTTGTCACGTTCTTTCATGGCCTCTCACCCCCATACAGCGTAAGGAACCGACCGAGCATTACCGATTCTGAAAATCTTGAAGTTGCACTATATCTACATTTAAATTATAGCACACTCGTTTGTGAAATGTGAATCATTCTTACACGTTCATCTCAAATTTACACAGATATCATTTGCAATGAATTGAAGAAACCTGTATAGTTTATAGAAATAACCTTTTTATTTTAAAGGAGGAGAGCGATGATGAGAATCACTTTAGAAACGATTATGAAACATCCGGTTACCCAAAAATATTTAACTCGATCTGGCTTAAAACATGCGGTCGACGTCTGTGAACGCGCTCTCGAAATGGCAACGAAACGTGGTCTTGATACAGATTTGGCGACGAAAGCTGCGCTTCTTCATGATATCGGACACTATGAATGGTATACAGAAGGTAAATGGAATTATGATTTGTATCGTCAGAACGATATCCATGCGATTAAGGGGGCCGAACGTGCCCACAAATTATTGATTCGTTTAGGGGAAGATCCAGCCCGAGCAAAAGAGATTTCTGTCATGATTCTCTTGCACACGGATTCCTACCTACCACCGAGTCGTATTCAACGAACTCCACTTCAACAGCTCGTCCATGACGCGGACACGTATGTGGAGCAGCCAGGCGGTCTTCATCATTACGAGACAATGGAAATTGAAGATGCGTTAGCTCGCGTCCGTCTAATCGACGCCATCGTGGAACGTCTTTCTAATTTACCACGCATCTCGAACGGATAATCAGTCACCTACTTTAATAGGTGATTTTTTTGTGCAAAAAAATCCTGACTCAATAAATGAGTCAGGATTGATTTCGTTATACGAGTTGCGCTTTATACGCTTCGTACTCTTCGTCTGTGAGCGAGACATAGTGCCCCGGCTCAACTTCGCGAAGTGGCGGGATACTTGAATCTTCATCTGAACGTCCGACTGGACCTTTCGATGTCGATTCATATACGATCCGTTTACGTGTACGCTCATGCTCTGGGTCTGGAAGCGGAATCGCTGAAAGGAGCGATTTCGTATAGGCATGAATTGGGTTCTCATAAAGGCGATCTGCTGTTGCAAGCTCTACGAGGTGACCTTGATACATAACACCGATACGGTCAGAGATGTATTTAACCATCGATAAATCGTGAGCGATGAACAAATACGTCAAATCGCGATCGCGTTGCAATTCTTTCATCAAGTTGACGACCTGCGCTTGAATCGAAACGTCAAGTGCAGAAATCGGCTCATCGGCGATGATGAAGTCCGGTTCAACCGCAAGAGCACGGGCAATCCCGATACGCTGACGCTGACCACCTGAGAATTCATGTGGATAACGGCTCGCGTGCTCTTTCGTCAAACCAACTGTTTCAAGAAGGTCATATACGCGGTTCATGCGGTCTTCTTTCGTCTTCGCAAGACCGTGAATATCGATTCCTTCTGCGATGATATCGGCGACTGTCATACGCGGATTGAGCGAAGCGTATGGATCTTGGAAAATCATTTGCATCGCACGGTTGAATTTCAACTTGTCTGCCTTCGATTTTTTTTCGTGGACGTTTTCGCCTTTGAACACGACATCGCCATCCGTCGCGTCGTAGAGACCGATAATCGTACGTCCTGTCGTTGACTTCCCACAACCAGACTCACCTACGAGTCCAAGCACTTCACCTTTGTAAATATCAAATGAAATCCCGTCGACCGCTTTGACAACGCGGCCACGACCAATTTTAAAGTGCTGCTTCAGGTTTTTTACCTCGAGTAATTTCTCGCGTTCCATTATTCAGCACCACCTTTCGTAAACGATTTTGCGAACGCACTGTCTGGACGATATTTGAGAGCGAGTTCACGAATCGCGCGTGGCGGGTTCACCGCTGGCGCTTGCGGATGTAACAACCAACTCGAAGCGAAGTGTGTATCACTTACTTGGAACATCGGTGGCTCTTTCTCAAAATCAATCTTCATCGCGTATGGATTACGCGGTGCGAATGCATCCCCTTTTGGAGGATCGAGCAAGTTTGGAGGCGTACCCGGGATTGCCGGTAACGCTTCATTGCGGTCATCTGTCGGACGCGGCATCGAACCGAGAAGTCCCCATGTGTATGGGTGACGTGGCTCATAGAAAATCTCATCAACCGTTCCTTTTTCAACGAGACGTCCCGCATACATAACAGCAACACGGTCAGCCATGTTCGCAACAACACCAAGGTCGTGCGTGATGAAGATGATCGCTGTGCCGGTCTTTTGCTGAATGTCTTTTAACAGTTCAAGAATCTGCGCTTGAATCGTTACGTCGAGTGCTGTTGTCGGTTCATCGGCAATCAACACTTTTGGGTTACATGCGAGTGCGATCGCAATAACGATCCGTTGTCGCATCCCACCAGAAAGTTGGTGTGGATACTGTTTCAAGCGTGCTTCAGGGTTTGGAATCCCTACAAGTGTCAACAGTTCGAGCGTACGTTTCTTCGCATCCTCACCCGTTAACCCTTGGTGCTGTTTCAACCCTTCTGCGATTTGCTTGTAAATCGTCATCGTCGGGTTGAGCGATGTCATCGGGTCTTGGAAAATCATTGCGATGTCGCGACCACGAATTTTAAGCATTTCTTTTTCCGAAAGTTTCGCCAAGTCTTTTCCTTCGAACATGATTTCTCCGTTCGTGATTTCACCTGGAGGGTTCGGAATGAGACGCATAATTGCCTTCGAAGTAACGGATTTACCTGAACCCGATTCTCCTACGATGGCGAGCGTCTCGCCTTTTTTCAAATCAAACGAAACACCACGAACAGCCTGAACTGTTCCTGCATATGTGTGGAACGAGACCTCTAAGTCTCGGACTGATAAAATCGTTTCCATGCACGAGTCCCCCTCTTTCTTTTTTATTTACGCATTTTCGGATCGAACGCATCACGCAAGCCATCGGCAAGCAAGTTGAAGCTGACCATGAGCAAGACGATGATGATAGACGGGATAATAAGAAGGAACGGGAAAGTCCGTAGTTCTTTGTATCCATCGTTGATCAACGTACCAAGTGATGCCTGTGGTGGTTGAAGCCCGATTCCGATAAAGCTGAGGAATGCCTCGAAGAAGATGGCAGATGGAATCGTGAACATGAGTGTGATGATAATGGCACCCAATGTGTTCGGAATTAAATGTTTGAAAATCAAGCGTCCACTTGAAGCACCGAGTGTACGAGCTGCCAAGACGAACTCTTGGTTTTTGAGTTTGAGAATCTGACCTCGAACGAGTCGACTCATCCCAATCCAACCGGTGATGGCCATGGCAAGGATGATGGTGAAGACACCTGGGTCAAAGATCAAGATGAACAAGATGATCAAAATCAAGTTAGGTACACCTGTCAAGATTTCAACAATACGTTGCATGATGTTATCCGTACGTCCACCGAAGTAAGCTGAAATACCACCGTATGCAACTCCAATGATTGTATCGATGATGGCTGCGACTAAACCGATAAAGAGGGAGATTCGTGTCCCTTCCCAAATCCGCGACCAAAGATCACGACCGAGATAATCGGTACCAAACCAGAAGTTTTCTTCTACATTCTTCTGTTCGTAGAAGTCGATTTCACGACCTCCAAGTGTTGCCAACCCATCAAATCCAGCCCATTCAAGTCCAGTGACTTTAGGCGGTAGTTTTGCTTGCGAGATGTTCTGTTCGTATGCATCTCGGCTTGAGAGCATCGGTCCAAACAAAGCGAGTGCGACGAGAATTAAAATAATCGAGAGCGAGATGATAGCCGCCTTGTTTTTCTTTAGGCGCATCCATGCATCTTGCCAAAAGTTCAAACTTTTTCCGGCAATCCGCTCACCAAGCTGTTCATTCATTTCAACTGGTGT
The DNA here is from genome assembly GCF_027161185.1 of Exiguobacterium sp. KJ 601. Lineage (GTDB taxonomy): Bacteria > Bacillota > Bacilli > Exiguobacteriales > Exiguobacteriaceae > Exiguobacterium > Exiguobacterium profundum. The sequence continues at coordinate 1,721,588 of NZ_JADHZG010000001.1, forward strand.
GAACATGTCTTGGTCGAACTGTTCGTAATTCTTTTTGTTTTCAATCATCAGTTATTCCCCCCAAGACGAATACGTGGGTCCACAACCCCATAGAGCAAGTCGACAAGTAAAATGATAATAATGAAGAGGGCCGAGAAGAAGAGTGTCGTGCCCATGATGACAGAGTAATCATTCAACGTGATTGACGTAACGAACAATTCTCCAAGACCAGGTACTGCGAAAATTTTCTCGATAACGAATGTACCCGTTAAAAGTCCAGCTGTCATCGGTCCAAGAATCGTGATCGCTGGGATCATCGCGTTACGTACCATGTGTTTCCATACGATGGCGTTACCCGTCAACCCTTTCGCTTTCGCGAGCGTGACATAGTCTTGTCCGGTTACTTCTAACATCTCGGTTCGGACGAAACGGGCAATTGCTGCCGTAACCCCGAGCGATAACGAGATGGTTGGTAAGATCGTATGAGCTGGAGATTCCCAGAATGCTACCGGAAGCAACTGTAATTTAACTCCAACATAGTACTGAAGGAGGGCTGCAAAGACGAATGATGGGACGGAAATCCCGATTACCGATACGAACATTGAACCATAGTCAATTGCCGTATTGTGACGAATCGCCGCAACAACACCCAACAATACACCTAATAGAGTTCCAAGTACTAATGCCTGAACCCCTAATTGTGCCGATGGACCAATTCGTTCCATAATCAACTCAGTTACTGGACGGTTAGCCGTACGGAACGATACGCCAAGGTCACCTTGTAGCATGTTTCCAATGTACGTCGCATAGCGGACCGGAAGCGGATCATTGAGTCCGTAGCGGTCATTCAACAATTGAATTTGTGATTCTGTCAGTTTTTCCTGGTTCTGATAAGGCGAACCTGGGAGCAGGTCCATCAGGAAGAACGTGAACGTGGCAATCAAGAAGAACGTGATGAGGCCGTAAGTCAGCCGTTGTAGGATATAACGTCCCATGAATAAAAACCCCCTGTTTTGTCTAATTCTTTCTACTACTTGCACCAACAGCTTCACTATGACATATGACCTATTTTTCAAATTCACAAAATGAAAGGAATTTTCTGAAAGAATAGCTTATACGTCATCTCAAGGCTCTTAGTACAGCGACTGAAAATAAAGAAAATTCTTTTCAGAGATTATTCTGAATTTTCACTGTTACTACATTATACTTTACCAACAAAACATTTGAACAGTATTTTCTCATACTTCGCTAGAATTTTTTAGAAAATTGGGGACATGCGGTTAGCATGCCCCCTCCTTCCATTACTTAATATCAACGTATTTGTACTGGTAATCAGCACCAAATAATTGACGGTTGAAGTTCTCGACGTTTGGACGGATCAAGTATGCCACACCAGCTTGGTAGATAGGCATGATTGCTTGATCTTGTTCAATCAAGAGGGCTTCAGCTTCTTTGAACAAGTCGTAACGTGCATCGATACTTGTTTCAGCAGATGCTTCATCAATCAACTTGTCATACTCAGATGACGAGTAGTTGATGTCGTTTTGTCCATTGTCTGAAGTGAAGATACCAAGGTTCGTAAGCGGATCTTGGTAGTCAGGTCCCCAAAGTGCGAATGACATTTGGTAGTCCCCTTTTGCTTCACGCTCAAGTTTGTTGTTGAAAGGTTGTTGTGCGATCTCAACCGTTACGTTCGGCAAGTTCGACTCGATTTGACCTTTCATGTACTCAGAGATTTGTTTCGATACTTCACTGTCGAACGAGAGGAGTTCGATTGTTGTTGCTTCTCCACCGGTTACTTCTTCCCAAAGTGAAGCAGCTTCTTCAGTGTTTGTTTTGAAGTATTCCACGCCTTCTGTATAATCCGTTCCGTCTTCATACTTGATGAAGTCTTTCGGGATGAATGACGTCGTTGCTACTGAACCATTGTTCAAGAGCTGATCGATAATTCCTGATGGGTCGACTGCACGTGCGATTGCTTTACGTGCATTTACATCAGAGAAAAGTTCATCTTCATGGTTAAACTTGAAGTAACCAACTGCAGAACGAAGACCTGTGTTGTAATCTTCATCCTCTTGGAATGCTGCGACTTGCTCTGATGCGAGACCAGCATAGTCGACATCGCCCGCTTCATACAAGTTGACGACTGTAGATGTTTCTTTAACAACTTTCACATCAACAGAGTCGAGAGCAACATTTTCTGCATCCCAATATGATTCGTTTTTCGTTAAGACATAGCCTTGTTCACGATCCCATTTAGTCCATGTGAACGGTCCGTTATAAAGAAGGTTTTCAGGACCAGTCGTGAAGTCTTCACCTTTTTCTTTAGCGAATGCTTCGTTGATCGGAGTGAATGTACCGAACGAAGTAAGTGAAAGGAATGATGGGTCTGGACGCTCGAGTGTAACTTCGAGTGTCTTCTCATCGATTGCTTTTACGCCAAGCTCTTCTTTTGGTGTGTCACCAGTGTTGATTGCTTCAGCGTTTTTAACTGTGTTCATGATGTATGCGTACTGTGAGCCTGTTGCAGGATCAACAGCTCGTTGCCAAGCGTAAACAAAGTCGTTTGCTGTGACCGGTTCCCCGTTTGACCATTCAGCATCACGAAGTTTGAACGTGTAAACCGTTTCGTCTTCGTTTACTTCTGGTTCGCCTTCAGCAAGTGCCGGGACGGCATTTCCATCTTTATCAAGACGGTAAAGACCTTCCATTGTGTTGGCGATCAAGTTGAATGCGACCGCGTCTGTAGCAAGAGCCGGATCGGCTGTTGTGATATCTGACGTATCCGTCAAACGAAGAACTTTCTCTCCGTTTGAAGAAGAACCGCCGCCATCAGAGTCTCCGCCTGTCGAACAAGCTGCGAGAACTGAACCGAGTGCCAAGATGATTGTCATCATGAGCAAAATCGATTTTTTCTTCATTGCGATTTCCCCTTTCGTTTTAAAAAACTAGCCGATCGTCGAATAAACATCTTACTTTTTCTTTAATTTTCTGAATATTTCATAAAGTATTCGACGAAAGAACGTTAGGGCTATTGTAAGAAATTTTTAATATAACTGTCAACTATTGAATAAAACGCTCTCATTTGATTTAACATTCTTACTCGCTTTCTGCCCCACCTTCCTAGTATCATAGAAGAAACACGGAATGTTGATGCATTCCCTCTAACGCTCGAAAGGAGATTACATCGTTGAAAAAGTTTCGAAATATATTGATTGTTTGGGGGATTGTCACACTTTTCTATACGGTGTGGTCAATTTTTTCCTATTTCCGAACTGAGTCCTTCACGTTTCATTTGAGTGGCGGCTTGTTCGTTTCAGGTATTCTGATATTTGCCATCGGGATGTTCTCCCATATGAGTGCAACAGGTCTATTTGACGGAATCATGTACGGATTTAAGCGTAATCGACGTGCAAAGTTGAAAGAAATTGACGCGGACTATGAAGAAGATGAGGAAGAAGAACCGGAAGATCGACAACTCCGTAAACAATCGGCTTGGAACTGGGTGTATGTCGGAGTTGGAAGTATCGCTCTCTCATTTCTCGTCGCTTTGATTTAATCTTTTCGTCACTTGAATCCTGTGCTAAACTAGATGCAGAATAAGAACACTTGGATGAAGACAAGTAATTCAATTCCCCTTTTCCTCAGAGAGTCTACGGTGCTGTGAGTAGATGAAAAGTTATTGAATGAATGGACTTCGGAGTGGCTCGCCTGAACAAAAAGTATGGGGAGACGGTTCACGCCCGTTAACGCGTTCAAGTGGCATAGTATATGCAAATTTGGGTGGCACCGCGGTTATTCGTCCCGATTTATTCGGGAGGACGACTGCGGTTTTTTATATTTTTCGGAGGTGTATTCACATGGCAACGATTTTTTCAGGAATCAAACCGACCGGCGTCGTGACGCTCGGGAACTACCTTGGCGCGATGAAACAATTCGTCGACCTACAAGACGACAACAATGCCTATTATTGTATCGTCGATTTACATTCAATTACTGTTCAACTCGACCGTGTCGAGCTCATGAACAACACGCGAAAATTAGCAGCACTTTATCTCGCGTCCGGTCTCGACCCGGAGAAAGCGACGATTTTCGTACAGTCTGAAGTAAAAGCACACGCTCAACTCGGTTGGATGTTAACTTGTATCGCCGGCATGGGTGAGCTCGGTCGTATGACGCAGTATAAAGACAAGTCGCAAGGCAGCGAGAATGTAGGCGCAGGGTTGTTCGTCTACCCGACGCTCATGGCTTCTGATATTTTGTTATACAATACGGAACTCGTTCCAGTCGGAGACGACCAAAAGCAACACATCGAACTTACTCGTGACTTGGCGGAACGCTTTAACAAACGTTATTACGAGACATTCACGATGCCGGAACCACTCATTCAAAAAGAAGGCGCTCGGATCATGTCTCTCACGAATCCCGTGAAGAAGATGTCTAAATCGGATACGAATGCCAAAGGATATATCTCGATGCTCGATGAGCCGAATGTCATTCGCAAGAAAATCAAGAGTGCCGTCACAGATTCGAGTGGTGTCATCTCATTCGATCGGGAGAACAAACCAGGGATTTCAAACTTGTTGGAAATTTATTCACTCTCTACCGGCACTTCAATTGATGACCTCGTCAAGCAATATGAGAATTCGAACTACGGAACATTTAAACAGGATGTGGCAGAAGCGGTCGTTGCCCTGCTTGAACCAATTCAAACGCGTTATCACGAGTTGATTGATTCACCAGAACTCGATGAAATCCTTGATGCCGGTCGCGTGAAGGCTGAAGCCGTCGCGAACAAGAATCTCGCAAAAATCGAGAAAGCGATGGGTCTCAGTCGCAAGCGTGCCAAAGTGAAAAAATAAATGATGTTAAAAAGAACGCTCAGCTGAGCGTTCTTTTTTGTATCAAATATCTACATAAAAAAGAGAGACAGGCGTCCCTGTCTCTCTTCGTAAAGATGATTTGATTATTCTTTTCCTTCGATTGAAGCCCACTTGTAAGAGTAGTCCGCACCGAATGCGTGCTCAACGATTCCTTTAACATAAGGCTTCGTGAGGCGAGCTGAACCACGTTGGTAAACTGGTGAGATTGCGTTCTCATCAAGAACGATCTTCTCTGCATCTTGCAATTGCTTCCAACGCTCAGCTGGGTCTGTGCTTGCTTTCGCATCAGCAATGAGTTTATCGAACTCTTCGTTCGACCATTTACCACGGTTGTATGGTCCGTCTGTGACGAAGAGATCAACGAATGTCATTGGATCTTGATAGTCAGGGCCCCAACCAGCGAACGTAAACTCGAAGTCCCCTTTGTTTTCAAGGTCAAGTTTGTTGTTGAATGGTTGTTGCTTGATTGAAACGCTCATACCTGGAAGGTTCTTCTCAAGTTCACCTTTGATGAACTCACCGATTTGCTTCGCAGACTCTGAGTCGTAGTTGAGAAGTTCAAGTTCAACTTTGTCTGTTCCGAGCTCTTTGAGCCCTTCTTCCCAAAGTTTTTGTGCTTCTTCTACGTTGTAGCCACCGATGTCGCCATTGCCTTCACGGAAGTCTTTTCCGTCTGGACCTGTTACGAAGTCTTTTGGTACGAAGAAGTTTGCAGGGATTGAACCGTTCGCAAGAAGTGTTTCTGAGATCGCTGTTTTGTCATAAGCGCGGTCAATCGCGTTACGGATTTTTTGGTTGTCGAGTTCTTTCACTTTCGTGTTGAACTGGAGGTAGAAGATTGTTGGTTCAACAACAGTTGAGAAGTCTTCGTTGTCTTGGTATTGAGCAACGAGTTCAGAAGTCAAGCCTGTACGGTCCACGTCACCATTTTCATACAAGTTAACACCTGTTGATACTTCTTTAACGACTTTGACGTTGATTTCTTCAAGTTTAACTGTGTCAGCATCCCAATAGTCTTCGTTCTTGACCATCTTCCAGCCTTGTTCGCGTTCCCAGCTGTCGAGTTTGAACGGTCCGTTGTAGAGAGTCGTCTCTGCAGATGTACCGAAGTTCTCGCCTTGCTCTTTATCGAATGACTCGAGTTTTGGCATGAATACGCCGAAGCTAGTCAATCCGAGGAAGTAGTCAGCTGGTGCTGTCAATTTAACTTCAAGTGTTTGATCGTCGATTGCTTTAACGCCTACAGCATCGCGCTCGCCTTCACCTGTGTTGTACGCTTCTGCGCCTTCGATGATTGACATAACGTATGCATATTGTGATGCGTTATCTGGGTTGAGTACTTCTTTCCAAGCGTATTCGAAGTCATTCGCTGTGACAGGCTCCCCGTTTGACCAAGTCGCGCCTTCACGGATTTTGAACGTGTACGTTTTCCCGTCTTCTGAAACGTCGTGAGATTCAGCCATCCCCTCAGTCGGGTTGTCTTCTTCGTCCATGCGGTAGAGACCTTCGTTAACGTTGTTCAATACGTTGAACGATACAGCATCTGTTGCGAGTGTCGGGTTAAGTGAAGGAATATCTGAAGAATCGAGCAAGTTGAGGACTTGCGCTTCATCTGCAGAACCTTCCGAACCTGATCCGTTTGAAGACCCTGTGTCTTCATCCCCTGTCGAACATGCAGCTAGGAATGCACTTGATAGAAGTGTAACCGATGATGCTAAAGCAAAACCTTTTTTCTTATTCATTGCGATGACCCCCTGATTTTTTCGTTTTAACGAAGTGAATGATGGTAGAAAATTCAGTCATTTCTTCTGACAGTATTTGTTACCAAAATCCCGTTGATGCAATAATACAATATTCTGATAATTTTGCAAAGTGTTTATTTTGATTTTTCTAAAAAATTTTATCTATAGTCTAAAAGCCCGCCTACAGTGGTGGGCTTTTAGCTCAATTTTCGTATTTTTTTGCAAAGGTTAGGACATATGAAGGACCGGTGACCGGATATCCGATATGGTCGTAACCTTTTTCGATCACATAAGAGCGTCCAGCTTGATAGATTGGCATAACAACAGCCTCTTCTAACAGCTGTGCCTCCGCTTCTCGGAAGATTTCATTTCGTTCTTCCAACCGATCCGTTGAGCGAGCCTGATCCATCAATTGATCATACGATTCGCTAGCATATCGACTCGAATTGAGGACATCGTTTGTTTCAAATTGAGTCAAATAGGCGGATAACATCGGATAGTCCGGTTGCCAGCCTGATAGAGAAAATGCATAATCCCCTGAGACTTCTTTCCTAACTTTTTCTCCTAAGGGGAGCTCGATAATGTTAACGGTCAAACCATCCAACTGTTCCAAATTCTTCTTTAATTTTGCGGAGATTTGACGCGCTTCGTCATCGACAAAGCTGAGCAGCTCGATTTCGAGTTCATCTTTCTTCAGCCGTTTCTTCACGGTGTCAAACAATTGGTCGGCGTTTCCTTCTAATTGTGCGATCGCATCCTCTTGGTCGATGACGAGTAATCGTTCTGTCGTCTGTTCCGCTCGCGCGAGTGAATCCTCGATTTCCGACCGCTCAAGCGTCAATGCGATGGCTTGTCGGAACGCTACATCATTAAACGGGGCTTTTTTAACATTCGGCTTTAAATAAAAGACTCCACTTCGTGGAACGTCCTGTACGTTCAAAATTTCCTCATCAATCGTGGAAACGTCAAAATCGTATGGGACGGGTTGCATCCCTGTCGCTTCCGTCAAGTTCGCTTCACTATTAATGGTAATCGTTTCAAGCGTGACCTGTTTAGCTTCTCGGTACGTTTCATTTTTATGTAACGAGATGGTCGTATCTTCGATTGCCTTGATTTTAAATGGACCGTTCGTCTCTAGCTCTTCCCATGCTTCCACATTTGGTTGAGGTAAAAATGCGGGCATCGCCAAAATCTGTTCGAACCCTTCCATCGGACGGACAAGAGTCAACTCGAGCGTCCGGTCATCGATTGCCTTGACCCCTAGCGTATCCGGTTCTTGTTGGCCAAGTCCGATTTCTTTTGCGGATTGAACATCTGCTAGTAAGAAGCTGAACGGTGAATTCGTATCAACGTCCACGAGTTTTTGGAAGTGATCGACGAATGTTTGCGCGTCAATCGCATTCCCTTCTGTCGTCACACTCTCTTTTAATGTGAATGTATAGACCGTTCCATCTTCGGATCTCTCTAACTTCTCAACGAGCGCTGGTTCGATGGACCCGTCTGCTCCGAATCGATACAGGCCTTCATAGAGATGGGACAGGATTGTTTGAGATGACGGATCGATTGCTAGCATGACATCCGGCTGAGTCGGAAGTGACTCCCCGTAAATCGTCAATTGTTGTTCTTCTACTGATACTAGTTTGCGTGACTGCTCTCGTTGTTCGTTCCAAATAGATAAAAAAAGGATAAGGACTGAACCTAACAAGGCGGCCACGATGAATGATTTCTTTTTCATTCGTTGCACTCCTTTCTATTAGACCAACCCTTATACCCTAACCTTTTTTGTGTGTTTTTTCTACCGTCAGTTCATCACTTTTGCAAATGCGAGTGTCGCATTGTGGCCCCCGAAGCCGAGTGAGTTACTGAGTGCATAACGAATGTCAAGTTCCCGATTTCCTTCACGTACATAATCCAAATCACAGTCTGCTGCTGGTGATTCGCAGTTAATCGTTGGATGAATCTTGCCTTCGTGAATCGATAATGCTGTGATGACGGCCTCGACGCCACCTGCACCACCGAGAAGATGACCAATCATCGATTTTGATGAGTTGACGGCGAGCTTGTCAGCGTGTTCCCCGAACACTCGACGAATCGCTTTCGTCTCGAGCATATCGTTGAGCGGTGTACTCGTTCCATGCGCGTTGATGTATTGAACATCTTCTGGCGTGATTCCAGCGTCACGAATCGCCTCACTCATCGCTTTTGATCCGCCCTCAGCTTCTGGTGACGGTGCTGTGATATGGTATGCATCCGAACTCATTCCATATCCGACGACTTCAGCGTACATTTTTGCCCCGCGTGCCAATGCGTGCTCATATTCTTCTAAAACGAGCACCCCGGCTCCTTCACCCATGACGAACCCGTCGCGATTCTCATCGAACGGACGGCAGGCCGTGTTCGGGTCTGGATTCGTAGATAGAGCTTTGTTCGAACAGAATCCTGCGAATGAGAGTGGTGTGATTGGCGCTTCCGCTCCACCTGCGAACATAGCGATGGCATCTCCACGTTGAATGACACGGAACGCTTCACCGATTGAGTTCGTCCCTGACGCACAAGCCGTCACGGAACAGTTGCTCGGTCCTTTTGCTCCAAGATAGATAGATACTTGTCCGCTCGCCATGTTCGGAATCATCATCGGAATGAAGAACGGGCTGACGCGACGTGGTCCACGGTCATGCAAGATGGCCGACTGTTTGTCAATCGTCTCGACGCCACCAATTCCGCTCCCGATCCAAATCCCGACATCGTCCGCGATTGCTTTCACATCGAGTCCGCTGTCTTTATGGGCAGCGTCTGCCGCAAGTAAAGAATATTGGATGAAGGAATCCATCTTACGCGCTTCCTTCGGTTCGACTAAATGATCGATGTTCCATTCCTTCACTTCCGCCCCGACCTTGGCCGGATATTGACTGATGTCAATCTTCGTCAACGTATCAATCGCGTTATCCCCTTTTAACAGGCGATCCCACATTGTTGAGACATCGTTTCCTAATGGTGATACGACTCCTAATCCTGTCACTACTACTCGTTTCATAAATGATTCCCCTCCGTAATGGTTGCGTGATTCCATGTCAGGCAACTAGCCCCCCACGTGAGCCCAGCACCAAATCCTGCGATGACGACCGTTTGTCCATCTTGGATTTTGCCAGACTTGACCGCCTCGGCCAATGCGAGTGGAATGGAAGCTGCTGATGTATTCGCATGGTCTTGAATGGTCATGACAACTTTCTCTTCTTCTAAGTGTAAACGTTCCATCGCAGCGTCGATGATTCGACGGTTCGCCTGGTGTGGAACGAGGACGTCAAGGTCTTCCAACGTCTTATCGGCTTTGTCCAGCGCCTCAAGCACGATTTCGGGCATCTTCCGAACGGCAAATTTGAAGACTTCACGACCGTTCATGACGATTTTACCTTCTTCATTTTCATACAGATGTTTGCCACCTGTCCCGTCACTTCCGAGCACAAGTGAGTCAATTGAAGCGATATCGTCTTCCCCGAGCACGACAGCCCCTGCCCCATCTCCGAAAAGGACAGCCGTCGATCGATCATCCCAATCAATCAGACTTCCCATCTTCTCTGCGCCGATGACGAGCGTCTTTTTAAATCCTTTTGAATCCATGAGACTCTTCGCCGTGTCCATTGCGAAGATGAAACCGCTACATGCCGCGCTCACATCGAACGCCACGGCGGCTTTCGCGCCAAGATTCGCCTGAACCACACATGCAGTTGCCGGGAAGGCTGGCGCCGTTGCTGTCGCACAAACGATGGCTTCAATGTCGTCGATCGTGACGCCCGCACTCTGTAACGCCCGTTCAGCAGCGCGTGTCGCCATATCTGCGACTGTCACATCTCCTTCAGCCAAATGACGTGCCTCGATGCCTGTACGAGTACGAATCCACTCATCGCTCGTATCCATTCGTTTTTCTAAATCGATATTTGTCACCCGATTGTCCGGTAAGAACGATCCGATGCCGATGATTCCAATATTCATATCGTCGACCCCTATTCTTAGTATCTGGTACTAATATAAGGGAATAAAAAGAGGATGTCAATGCATCCTCCTCGTGTTGACTGGATTAATCTTGTTCTAAACGCTTTGTGACAGCCATGACCATCTTCGCAGAGTTGATCGATGCCGTCTCCAAAAACTCGTCGAATGACAAGTTCGCTTCTTCGTCTGCACTGTCTGAAATCGAGCGTGTGACGACAAAAGGAATACCAAACTGATAGCACGTTTGAGCGATTGGGGCAGCCTCCATCTCGACCGCTGCGACGCCGTCGAAATGACCGAGGATGTCCGCCACGCGTTTCGAATCGTTGATGAACGAATCTCCCGTCACAATCAATCCCTGATGTACATTCACATCCGGCAAGTTTTCAATGACATCTTTACAGACGCTGACGAGCTTGGCATCCGCCTCATACGCCGGCGGCATACCTGGTACTTGTCCGTACTCATACCCGAATGCCGTCACGTCGACATCGTGATGACGAACTTCCGTCGAGACGACGACGTCTCCGACTTTCATCCCCTTTTTAAAACCACCGGCAGATCCTGTGTTGATGACGACGTCCGGTTTGAACTTATCAATCAAAAGTGTCGTGCCGATGGCAGCGTTGACTTTCCCGATGCCTGACTTCAAGATGACGACTTGCATGTTACCAAGATAGCCCTCATAAAAATGATAGTTCGCGATTTCAGTATCTACTCGTTCTGTCAACTCGTTCCGAAGTAGATTCACTTCTTCTTCCATCGCGCCGATGATGCCTACTTTCATTCCGTCTCCTCCTCAGAAAGAGAGCGACTTCCGAATAGGAGGTCGCTCAACAATTTATTTGATTTCTTTAATTTCGACGACCATGTCGCCACCTGGTGTTTGCACCGTGACCACATCACCAATCGTACGTCCAAGAAGTGCCTTGGCAATCGGTGATTCGTTCGAGATTTTCCCTGTGAACGGGTCTGCCTCAGCTCCACCAACGATTGTATACGTTTCGTCTTCATTATCTTCTTGAATGAAGAACGTTACCGTCTTCCCGATTGAGACAACCGAGTTATCGCCTGCATCATCTTGAATGATGACCGCGTTACGGAGCATTTCTTCTAATTGTGCGATGCGTCCTTCGACCATCGCTTGTTCTTCTTTCGCCGCGTCATATTCCGCGTTCTCTGACAAGTCACCGAAATCACGAGCAATCTTAATATTTTCAACGACTTCTTTACGGCGGACCGTCTTCAGTTCGTTTAATTCATGTTCGATCTTCGCTTTTCCGTCTAACGTCATATAGTGTTGTTTTTCAGCCATTTATGTGTCACTCCTTCATTGTCTCCTAGTATATTACAGCTAGGGTTGAATTGAAAACGATTTATTTGCTCACGCGCGATTGCGCTCAGTGAGCACCCAACGGATTTTGGTCACGAGTAAATCGATCGCGACAAAGTTTTCTCCGCCTTCAGGAACGATGATATCTGCATACCGTTTTGTTGGTTCACAGAATTGTAAGTGCATCGGACGCACCACATTTGTATATTGGGCAACGACCGAATCGATTGAACGTCCACGTTCATTCAAATCACGCTGCATACGACGCAAGATTCGAACGTCCGCATCTGTATCCACGAAAACTTTGATATCCATCAAATCTCGTAAACGCGCATCCTCGAGTGCCAAGATCCCTTCGACGATGACGACATCGACGGGTTCGATTAAGATGGTTTCACTTGAACGCGTGTGGGCCGCATAGTCATAGACCGGCTTTTCAATCGCCTGATGTTGTTGTAACTGTTGGATATGTTTGATCAACAAATCGTTATCAAAGGCGAAGGGGTGGTCGTAGTTCGTCTTATACCGCTCCTCCATGGTCATCTCTGATTGATCCTTATAGTACGCGTCTTGCTCGATCATGACGACCGATTGACCTTGAAACGCATCGACGAGCGCGCGGGCCACGGTCGTTTTTCCTGATCCGGTACCCCCGGCCACGCCAATAATGACGGGTTTATGTTGCATCAAAGTTAAGTCCTCCTCATCGTAATTTACGACTGATTGCTAGGCCATCACCAAGGGGCAAAATTGCAGTATGATAATCGGTCCGTGCCATCAATTGCTCAGTAAACTGTTTCACGAGACGCACGAGCCGGCGTCGGCGTCGGTCTAAGACCGATACATCCTCTAGCAAGACGTCTCCTCGTAAAAACAAATTATCGCTGTAAATCGTACCACCAATTGGTACTAAAGCGCCATACCCATCAAAAAATTTTTGATATTGTCCTTTTGCCGCATCAATAAATACGGCATCGAATTCACCTTCAATCGTTCCAATCAATTCGACGGCATCGCCGTGAACGAGCGTAATACGATCGCGCACGTCCGATCGATTGATGAATTCCGTCGCCTCTTCGAAACGGCGAGCATTCCGCTCGATTGTGACGATTTCTGCATCGGGTAACAATTCTGCCATGCGAATGGCACTGTAGCCGATGGCCGTACCCACTTCGAGGATTCGGGTCGGCCGTTGCATCGCCAGTAAGGAGAGCAGCACTTCCGAACCCGTCAAATCCATGATTGGGACGTGATGAACACGCGCGAACGCCTCCATCTCCGTCAATAGCGGGGAGCGGTCATTGATTAGTTTTTCTACATATCCCTCATAGGATGCATGGTCCACTCGTTCCACCTCTTAACTCTCTTCATTCAAACGACCGGAAGCATCCGCTTCCGGTCGTCCCATCAATTACTGTTTGCTTCTTCAAACGCTTCCCATTCGGAACGGTATTTATTGACGTTTTGTTGGTGATCCTCATAGTCGACTTCGAACAAGACTTCCCCGTTCGGGAACCCTTCACGTGGAGGGCGTGCGTAGAAGTAAATGTTCTCCGTGTCGTTCGGATTAAGCACCGCTTCAAATGCGTCACGGCTCACGGCCGCAATCGGTCCAATCGGGATGCCTTCGTAACGATACGTGTTATATAAGGAATCGTTCTCCAAGTCCGCGAATGAAGTGAAAATCGATGTTTCTCCCGTTCCGTACCAGACGGTCGGGTCAGATTGTAATTTCATTCCGTCGTTTAAGCGATTCTCGAACACGCCAGCAATCTCTTTACGGTCTTCCGTTGACACCGCCTCTTTCTCGACAACGGATGCGAGCGCGAGCGTCTCATGGAACGTACGTCCTGAATCGGCTAAACGACCTTTGTATTCTTGATACATACTTTCGGTTGGTAGTAACATCTCGTCGATGATTTCATTGAGCGTTACGCCTTTATTGAATTCATATGTGGCTGGGAACAGGTATCCTTCAAGCGGATGATAGATGCCTTCCTGCAATACTTCTTCCGTCAACATTTCATGCTCGTTTACGAGAGACTGAATGTATTCACGGTCGCTCAACTGCTCAGAAATCTCTTCTTTCGGGATTTCGGCCACTTTCGCAAGCCTCGCAATCACCTGATCAATCGTGAATCCTTCTGGAATGACGAGCTTGATATCAGGGACCACAATGACTTTACCTGTTTGCAACGTTTCAATCAATTCATCGATTGATTGTGACGGAGATAACGTATACGTCCCCGCCTGGAACGACGATTCGTTCTTAAAGCGTGTATAGAAACGGAAAATCGTGCTACTCCTTACAAGCCCATTCTCTTCTAGTAATTCACCAATGTATCCCGAACCAGCACCGAGCGGGACTTCAATCTCGACCGTTTCAGTCGAAGTTGGGTCAATCGGTTCGATGGAACGCTTCACAAAGACATATGTGAGCGCCGACCCTGTGGCGATGACGAGAAGGAAGATGGCCAGGATGACAACCGTGATGCGACGGACGATCCGGTTGCGGGCACGTTTCTCATCTGACATAGATGGATGATTCATGCATTTCTCCCCTGTTCTTTTTATAAAGAGAGGCGACGAGGGATGTTCCCTAGTCGCCCGTCCCCTATTTAGTCTAGACCGACTTCGTCATTGACGATGTCGAATGCTTCCATGACCTCATCGAAGTCTTCATCGTCTTCGACGAGCTTCAAGATGAATTCGCCATCTTCAAGTTCTTCAATTTCAAATGCGTATACTTCAATCGTATCTTCATCTTCTGTCTCTGGTGCGCCAACCGGTTCGAGTACGACAAACGTCTTTTTCGAACGGTCGCTCGTCATACGGAAAATTTCTGCAAATAAATGTTCGTCTCCATTTTCGTCTGGAATACGGTACATTTCTTCTTCACGACGGATTTCTGCCATGAGAGATTCCTCCTTATTTCCCGGAACGATCCAGGTAGTTTTGTAAAATCATCACGGCCGCCATCTTGTCGATGACCGCTTTTCTCTTTTTGCGGCTGACATCTGCTGAAATGAGCATCCGTTCCGCTTGCATCGTCGTTAATCGTTCATCCACCAACACGCAAGGTAAGCCTGTCTGTTCTGTGAACGCCTCGGCAAATGCCTCGGACGCTTCACCGCGCGGACCGACAGTTCCATTCATGTTTTTCGGGTGACCGACGACGACTTCTTTCACATCGTACTGCTCGATAAACGGACGAAGGAGACGGACGGCTTCATCAAAGTCAGGTTCGGTCCAGTAGACCGTCTCCACACCTTGCGCCGTCCATCCCATCAGGTCACTCACCGCGACACCAATCGTCTTCGATCCGACATCGAGTCCCATGACTCGCTTCATATTAATCCTCTCTACGATCGTTCAAATACGATTTGACCAACTCTTCGAGAAGTTCATCCCGCTCAATTTTACGAATCAAGTTTCGCGCATCATTATGACGTGGAATGTAGGCAGGGTCACCTGACAGTAAGTATCCCACGATTTGATTGATCGGTTGATAACCTTTTTCCTCGAGTGCTTGATATACCGTAATCAGCGTCTCACGTGTGTTAGCACGTTGATCATCTTCTGGAAAATTGAATTGCATCGTGCGATCCATTTGGCTCACAAGAATCCACCTCTTTCCGTTTGCACTTCACACTCTATTATGCCAGTGATTCGACGTAATGTGAAGCAAACTTCAATGCTTCGTCCAGTTTTGTTGCATCACGGCCACCTGCTTGTGCCATGTCTGGACGACCGCCACCGCCACCACCGCAGCGTGTCGCGACTTCTTTAATCAGTTTTCCGGCATGGAAGCCACGATCGTTCAAGTCTTTCGTCACACCTGCGACGAGGTTGACCTTCTCACCGTTCGCCGAACCAAGGATAATCACGGCAGAACCGAGTTTCCCTTTCAAGTCGTCGACCATACTGCGAAGGGCATCCATATCTTGTCCATCGACGCGTTTCGCAATCAATTGAACGCCATCAATCGTTTCGATTGCATCCGTTAATGAAGATGCCTCGATGTTGGCAAGCTTCGCTTTAAGCGATTCTGAAGCACGCTCGACTTCTTTGATTTCAGCTTGAAGTGCTTGAACGCGTGCAGGAACTTCAAGTGGTTTTGTCTTCAACAGTTTCGCTGCGGCTTCAAGCGTCTCGATTTGCTGGTTCATCACTTCATATGCGCCAGCTCCCGTGACCGCTTCAATTCGACGCGTCCCAGCGCCAATCCCTGATTCAGACAAGATTTTAAAGAGTCCGATTTCAGCCGTGTTGGAGACGTGAATCCCACCACAAAGCTCAACCGAGTAATCCCCTGCTGATACAACCCGAACGACATCACCATATTTCTCGCCGAAGAGTGCCATCGCACCTTTTGCTTTCGCATCCGCAATGTTCATCTCTTCGATGTCGACACCGATTGATGCCCAAATTTTCTCGTTCACTTGACGCTCAATCGATTGAAGCTCTTCAGGTGTCACTTGACCGAAGTGTGAGAAGTCAAAACGGAGACGATCTGGTGTCACGAGTGAACCCGCCTGGTTGACGTGCTCCCCGAGCGTATCTTTGAGTGCACGATGCAAAAGGTGCGTCGCCGTATGGTTTTTGACGATGGCTTGACGCGATGCCTGGTCGACAGTGGCTGTGACGGCTACTTCCGCTTTCGCCACACCTGACTCGACCGTGACTGTATGCAAGTTCTGTCCGTTTGGCGCTTTCGACACATCTTTCACGCGAAGAAGGAAGTCTTCTCCGACGATTTGTCCTTTATCACCGATTTGACCGCCACTCTCAGCGTAAAATGGTGTCTGATCGAGGATGACTTGTGCCTCTTCCCCTGCAGCGACGACGTCAGCGAGTTCGCCGTTGTGAATCAAGCTGATGATTTTTGCGTTCGTCTCAAGGTTGTTATAACCGAGGAATGTCGACGGCATCGTGATGTCTGCAAGCACACCCGACTGAATCTGCATCGATTCTACATCAGCACGCGCTTGACGTGCACGTTCACGTTGCTCGTTCATCGCTTCTTTGAAACCATCTTCATCGACCGTCATCTGATGGTCTTCTGCGTATTCGATTGTCAATTCGAGCGGGAAGCCATACGTGTCATAAAGACGGAATGCATCTTGACCGCTGATCACGTTTGACCCAGCAGCTTTTTGTGCTTTCGCAACTTCGTTCAAAATTGCGAGACCGTCATTCAACGTTTCGTGGAAACGCTCTTCCTCGTTCTTGATGACTTTCTTGATGAAGTCTTTCTTCTCGTTCACTTGCGGGTAGAAGTCGACCATGATGTCTCCGACGACATCGACGAGCTCATACATGAACGGACGCTCGATTCCTAGCATCTTCGCATAACGTACAGCACGGCGGAGAAGACGACGGAGGACATAGCCACGTCCTTCGTTCGATGGAAGTGCCCCGTCACCGATTGCGAACGATACTGTACGAATATGGTCCGCGATGACTTTGAACGCAACGTCTTTGCTGCTGTCTTGACGGTATACGTCGCCACTGATTTTTTCAGTTTCACGAATGATCGGCATGAAGAGGTCGGTATCGAAGTTTGTCGGTACGTCTTGAAGGACGCTCGCCATCCGCTCGAGTCCCATCCCTGTATCAATGTTTTTGCGCGGAAGCTCTGTATAGTTTCCGTGTCCGTCATGGTTATATTGGCTGAACACGATATTCCAAATTTCAAGATAACGCTCGTTCTCTCCACCTGGATAAAGTTCAGGGTCTGTCGGGTCGTCTCCGAATGCTGGTCCACGGTCAAAGAAAATCTCCGTGTTTGGACCAGATGGGCCTTCGCCAATTTCCCAGAAGTTATCTTCTAGCGGGATGATGCGATCGGCCGGCATGCCGAGGTTCAACCAAATTTGTTTTGACTCTTCATCGTCCGGGTGAATCGTGACGGAGAGACGGTCCGGGTCGAGTCCGTACCATTCGTCGCTCGTCAACAGTTCCCAACCCCATGTGATCGCTTCTTCACGGAAGTATTCACCGACTGAGAAGTTCCCGAGCATCTCGAAGAACGTATGGTGACGCGCTGTCTTCCCGACGTTCTCGATATCGTTCGTACGAATCGATTTTTGAGCGTTGACGATCCGTGGGTTCGCTGGGATGACACGTCCATCAAAATATTTTTTCAATGTCGCAACACCAGAGTTGATCCACAACAAAGTCGGATCTTCAACCGGTACAAGTGAAGCACTCGGCTCCACGCTGTGCCCTTTTGATTTGAAGAAATCTAAGTACATTTGGCGAATCTGTGCGCCAGTCAATGATTTGAGCGGTTTCATGAACAATTCCTCCTTATTTCTGAACGAAACGAAAAAAAGCGATGCCTGCCCCTGTGGAAAGGGACGAAAGCATCGCTTCGTGGTACCACCCTCGTTCGCACGGTATACACCGTGCCTCGAACATCCGTTAACGTGGATGAGGCGCCCAGGTTGAGTGGGGACTCCAGAATAGCTTCGGTCGGCCGACCCCCATCTTCTCGCAGCCTAGGAAGATGTCTCTGTAGAGGCGGTGACGACGTACTCATTTCCTTCATCGTCTGTATCGTTTCAGTTGTCTATTCGTCATTATCACACGCGTTCGGAAAGACGTCAAGACTTCCCGCCTAAGCGTTCGACCAATTTTGTCCGTCGCACCGGTTCCTCTTCTCGCGTCGCCGCCTCGAGCGCACGCACGTCACCGAACAAGAGTAAACTCTTCTTCGCCCGAGTCACAGCTGTATAAATCAAGTTGCGTGACGACCGGAATCCTCCGTTGAAGAAGACCGGCATGAGCACGATTGGGAACTCGGAACCTTGTGACTTATGGATCGTGATAGCGTAGGCATGGGTGAACTGATCCCATTCACTACGGTTGTACTCGACTTCTGTCTGATCGAATCGAATATAAATCTTGTCGACCTTATCGACGTTTTCCTTCGCGTAGAAGATGTTCGTGATTTCTCCGATGTCCCCGTTATAGACGTTTTCCTCGGCATTGTTGACGAGTTGAAGCACTTTATCGCCATTGCGGTAAATACGCGTCCCGTGTTTCACTTCACGGGCACTCGATTTTGGATTGAATACGTTCTGAAGAGCTTCATTCAGCCCATCAATTCCACATACCCCTCGATATGTCGGTGCGAGCACTTGAATATCAAACGGTGAATATCCTTTTCGGAGAGCCGCTCCTGCCATCTGACAAATCGCTTGAAGCGCCGTCTCTTGGTTCGCCGTATAGAAACGCCGGTCTGGCAGTGACGCCAACAAATCGTCTGGCATTTTCTTCGCATTCAACGAATGGGCGAGACGGAGGATACTTGACTCCGACGCTTGACGATGGACGACGTCAAGGCGGACGACTGGAATCCCTTCTGTCGCCATCAAATCGGCAAGTACTTGCCCCGGTCCGACAGATGGGAGCTGATCACGGTCTCCAACGAACAAGATTTTCATGCCGTTCGGTACCGCTTTGAGCAAACTTCGGAACAAAAAGATGTCAATCATCGACGCCTCATCGACGATGAGCACTTTCCCGACAAGTGGATTCGTCTCATCGACTTGGAACGAACTTCCGTCGAACTTTAACAGACGGTGGATCGTCGAGGCCGGTAGCCCGGTCGACTCACTGAGGCGTTTCGCCGCTCGACCCGTCGGTGCGGCCAAGACGAACGGGAACGGTTGGTTCGGAACGGGATCTAACTTCCAATCGAAGACGTCGCTGAGTGCATGAATGATCCCTCGGACGACCGTCGTCTTCCCGGTACCTGGACCACCTGTGAGAACCATGAGCGGTGACTTGAGAGCGAGTTCGATGGCTTCTCGCTGTTGAGTGGCATATTCAATCGAGAACATTTCCTCGACACGTCCGACCGCGTCAAAGATGGTCGTCATGTCCACGTCCTCTGTCGTCGATGTCGCCATGATTCGGGCCAACTCTTCTGCCGCCTTCCGTTCGGCACGGAAGACACGGGGATGATAGACGACCCCATCCTCGATGACGACCCGTTCTTCTTTAGCGAGCGATTCGAGCGCCGTGACCAGCGCATCACCCGGATCAGCCCCGATGATTCGAGGCATCTCGGCTTCGAGTTGTTCCGCCGTCACGTAGAGATGACCGTTCCCTTGCTCGAGTTCTAATACGTACAGCACGGCTGCCGCGATGCGTTCAGGATGAATGCCTTGAATCCCAAAATGTGCCGCGATGGCATCCGCCGTCTTGAATCCAATCCCCTGTACGTCGTACATGAGCGCATACGGATTCTTCTCAATCGTCTCCATCGCCCGTCCTTCATACTCTTTATGAATTTTCGAGGCGAGACGTGGCGTCACGTCGAATGGAGCGAGAAACAAAAGCAACTGATCGACCCCATATAAAACGTTCAGGCGTTCGGTGATCACACGCGCCTGCTTTTCTTTCAATCCGTCTACCTCAGACAGGATACTCGGATGTTTGACGATTTGATCGATACAATCGTCTCCAAGAGAATCCGCAATCTTTTGCGCCGTCTTTTGACCGATTCCAGGGAAAGACCCGTTCGTCAAAAAGCGGATGGCAGCCCGTTTCGTCATCGGGACGACACGGCGAATCCAATCCGCCTTCATCTGTTTTCCGAATCGAGGGTGTTCGACGAGACGACCGTGCGCCTTATACGTCTCGCCCTTCTCAATACCGACTCCGACGCCAGCGATGACCATCTCGGTCTCATCCGTCTCAAAATTCTTTTCTTTTATACGTACGAGCGCAATCGTATGCGCCTCTTCTTCTGATTGAAACAGGACGCGAATGACTTTTCCAGTCAACTCATAAGGTGCTGCCATCATATCCGACACCTCCAGCTATTTTTCCATCATCCATTATAGCCCGAGATGAATCGATTGAACAAATGCCCTAATTGAACAGGTTTAAGATTTGCTCGATTCGGTCGAGATCGACGACTTCCAAAATACGTATCAACTGTTCGATATCGACCCGGTCCAAAATGCGCTCAACCTGATCCAAGTCCACTTCTTCAATTAATCTCTGAATCCTGTCCAAGTCACCAGATGCCTGATATGCCTCGAGTTTTGTGAAGAGCTCGGTCTTCTCGATTCGAATCGAGTCCTCAAGCATCCCTCTCGCCCCAAACAGGACGAGACCGATGACCGCCAACTGAATCAACCAGTTCGTCACGACTTTCCAGAATGGAACGGTCTGATGGATGAACGGAATGAGTGGAATGAACGTTACTTGAAGGAGTATGATCCCGACTTGAACATAAACGTTTGGAATGAGAAATCCGAGTAATGCCAGAATCAATGGAACGACCCACCCCACACCGACATGTTCAGATGTATGTTGCCAAGACTTTTGCTCACTGTACACATAGTGAACTGTCCATCCGACGAGAAGGAGCGCTATGAATAAAAGAAGGAATAACGTTAAGAGTCCACGTGGTTCAACGACCACTTGATACAAAATCGTATTCGTCCATTTTCCGTCTGCCAATCGTTCATTTACCGATTCAAATAATTGATTCAACCACACGTACTCGACAATGAAAAACAAAATGACGCTGACCATGCTGAATTTTCGCAAGCCACTCGACCTCCTTCTATAGGTTGTCATTCCCCCACTTCAATACTGCTAGTCGCGTTTTTGATTCAAAGAAACGGGGAACTGTTCGAATGATACATTGAAGGAGGAATCATCTATGGGCAAACGAATTCCAGTAAGCGGATTATGCGAACTCGTTTTAGAAGTGACAGACATGAACGAAGCTGTAGCTTTTTGGCATGAAAAATTAGGTCTTCCTGTCGTCGAACAATGGGTCGGAGACGATGCGGAGCCGAGTGAATCACAAGAGCAGGCGAACGAGCCGTGGGCAACATGGCTTTATATCGGTGGGAACACACGGTTAGGTCTTTGGTTGAAACGTAACTTTACGGAAGAAGAGGATGCGAACCGTAAACAGGACGTGACGGAATGGGACACGCTCTATGATGAAGGTGGCGTCCACGTCCACTGTGCGTTCTTCGTTCCGATGGAGTCGTTTGAACAGGCTCTCGAAATCTTAGATGAGACCGACGTCCCTGTAAAACTTCGGACGTGGGACGAGGATGAGACGAAAAATGGGAAAGAACGCTCTGCGTACTTCAAAGACCCGAGCCATAACATCATCGAACTGTACACGAAAAATATGGACGAGGCGTACGGCGAGTTTGCCGGAGAACCCGTCAAAATCACAACGAAACAACTCTAATCGCATCAACAAAAAAGTGCCATCGCTCCATTGCGATGGCACTTCCCTATTCAAGAAATCAATTTCCAAGCAGTGCATCCATCTTCGCAACGGCGTCACGTGCAAGTTCGTGGTCTGGTTGCATCTCTAAGACGCGTTGCAACTCAGCATACGTTCGTTCCTGGTCACCTAAGAACGCATATGCGATCGCCAAGTTGTAACGGGCATCCGTATGGCTCGCATCAAGGTCGAGCGTCTCTTCTAACGCAACGACTGCCTCTTCGAGCTGCTCACTTTGCGCGAGGGCAAGTCCGTACTGGAACGTGATTTCTACGTCTTCCGGCGATTGCTTCTTCGCTTCACGCAGGCGTGGCATCGCACGAACGAAGTCACCCATCGCTTTGTACGTCAAGCCGAGCATAAAGTGAAGATCGGCATCGTCCATCCCCGAAAGGAGCGCTTGGCGAAGCGACGCCTCCGCTGACTCTAATTGCTCAAGTTCATAGGCAAGGGCGCCTTTCGCATAGTGCGCGGCACCGAACGAGCCATCGAGTTCAATCGCTTTGTCATAGAAGATGACGGCACGATCGTAATCGTTGATCGCCTGAAGCAACGTCCCCATATTGACGAAACCAGTCGGGTCTGTCGGGTTCGCTTCAATGGCCTCATTGAAATGTTTGGCTGCCTGTTCGAATTCACCTTGCTGCATCGCTTGGATGCCTTGTTCGTTTGCGTTCATATCAATCACCTCATCCAATATAGTCGAGTCGTTTGCCGTTGCGGTACGCTTCGTCAATCGTTGCCCCACCGAGACAGACGTCGCCGTCATAGAAGACGACCGCTTGTCCTGGCGTGATGGCACGTTGTGGCTCGTCAAACTTGACGAGGACTTCGCCATTTTCGAGTGGAGCGACCGTGACCGGCACATCTTGTTGGCGATAACGGAACTTCGCCGTCGCCCGGAACTCTCCTGTAGGAGCGGCTCCCGTCCATGACAGTTTCGAAGCGAGAAGCGCATCTGAATAGAGCGCGTCGTGATGGAAGCCTTGTCCGACGAACAAGACATTGTTCTCGACATCTTTCCCGACGACGAACCAAGGATCACCGTCCCCACCGATTCCGAGACCGTGACGCTGTCCGAGCGTATAATACATCAACCCGTCGTGACGTCCTTTGACGACGCCATCGAGCGTCCGCATTTCACCTGGCTGTGACGGAAGGTATTCCGACAAGAACTCTTTAAAGTTCCGCTCACCGATAAAGCAGATTCCCGTCGAATCTTTTTTCTTCGCTGTCGCGAGTCCTGCTTCTTCGGCAATCGCACGTACATCTTTCTTGTCCATATGGCCGATCGGGAACATCGTCCGCGCGAGCTGGTCTTGAGACAATTGGTTCAAGAAATACGTTTGGTCTTTGTTGTCGTCTTTTCCTCGTAACAGACGGTGCTCGCCATCAACATATTTCACTTGCGCATAGTGTCCAGTCGCGACAAAATCGGCACCGAGTCGAAGCGCATGGTCGAGGAATGCTTTGAATTTGATTTCTTTGTTACACATGACATCCGGGTTCGGCGTCCGACCGAGACGGTATTCCGCTAGGAAATATTCAAAGACGCGGTCCCAATATTCCTTTTCAAAGTTGACCGCGTAATACGGAATCCCGATTTGGTTCGCCACGGCGATGACGTCTTCATAGTCCTCTGTCGCCGTACACACACCGTTCTCGTCCGTGTCGTCCCAGTTTTTCATAAAAATCCCGATGACGTTATACCCTTGCTCTTTTAACACATGGGCCGTCACCGATGAATCGACGCCACCTGACATGCCGACGACGACCGTCGTCTCTTCAGGGGCTTTCGTGCGTAAATTCATCTATCTCACTCCGTTCATAAATGTCGAGACGACTTCTTGTAGTCGCTCCGCGAGCCGTTTCGCGTCCTCGACCGAGTTACCGTGGCCAAAACTGATTCGAACAGACTGACGCGTCCGCTCTGAATCCCCGTACATCGCCGACAATACGTGGGACGGTTCGACCGACCCTGCCGTGCAGGCACTTCCGCTTGAAATCGCCATGCCCCGCATATCCATCATGATGAGGAAGGGTTCAAGGTCAATTCCAGGAAGGTATAAGTTCACGATGTGAGGTAAACGATTTGACCCGTTCACCTCATAAGACACGCCTAATTCGTCCAGGCGCTGACGCAGTGCCAGATCGAGCGATTCATAAAGAGTCACTCGGGTCTCACGCTCTGCCATGACGAGTTCAGCTGCTTTTTGAAATCCGACGGCACCCGGAACATTTTCCGTGCCGGCTCGACGTTTACGTTCTTGTTGTCCACCAAAAGAACGTGACGCTAATTTTACACCTGTTTTCATGAAAAGAAAACCGATACCTTTCGGCCCATTCACTTTATGTGCGGACGCCGACAATAAATCGACATGAATCGCCTTCACATCAATTTCTTCTGTACCGAGTGCTTGTACCGCATCGGTATGGAAGAGAGCCTGGTGATCTTGTAACAACTCCCCGATTTCGTGAATCGGCTGGCGCGTCCCGACTTCGTTATTGCCATACATGATTGATACAAGAATCGTGTCATCCCGTAAGGCTGAACGAACGGCGTCGACAGTGACGGCTCCCGAAGCATCGACATCGAGATATGTGACGTCGAAGCCCTCACGCTCGAGCTGTTCCATCGCATGAAGCACGGCGTGGTGCTCGACTTTTGTCGTAATGATATGTTTGCCTTTTTCCTGATGGGCATATGCCGCACCAAACAAGGCGTAGTTATCCGACTCCGTCCCACCTGACGTGAATACAATCTCGTTCGGTGAAGCACCAATCCACTTCGCGAGGACGCGACGTGACGAATCGAGCGCCGCCCGAGCGTTACGCCCGATTCCGTGGATGCTCGACGCGTTCCCATACGTCTCTAAAAAGTACGGTGTCATCGCTTCAAGGACTTCCGGTCGCATCGGTGTCGTCGCAGCGTGATCAAAATAGTTCATCTAAGGTCACCTCGTTCTTAAATATAAAACATGTAGCCGTCTGACTCTTCCTCAGCGAGGTCAGCGAGTGTCGTTTCATCAAGGACGGTATCAATCGCTTCTTTGATTTTATCCCAAAGCTTCCGTTTCACCGCATCATCTGCTTCAGATTCTTCGACGATGGCCAGCGGTCCTTCAAGCAAGCGAATGATTTCACCCGCTGTCACTTCTTCTGGCGGTTTGACGAGCTGATAGCCGCCATACGCACCACGCACGCTCTTGACGAGTCCACCGTTACGGAGTGGCCCGATTAATTGCTCTAAGTAATGCTCTGGCAATTCATGTCGTGCCGCAATCTTTTTTAAACTGAGGGGCTTGTTATCTGTCTCACGCGCTAATGCAATCATGATCGTTAAGCCATAGCGGCCCTTTGTAGATATTTTCATCTTCAAGTCTCCTTCTGTTATACTAATCGAACAAACGTTTGTCGAAAGGAATGGTTACGTATGCCTGATTTATTTCATCAATCGAATGGCGGACCGCTCGCCAATCGGATGCGCCCCGAAACATTAGATGACGTTATCGGACAGCGCCATATCATCGGCGAGGGCAAGCTACTTCGTCGTGCCATCGAAGCCGATCGACTCGGTACGATTATCCTATATGGTCCACCTGGCACCGGTAAGACGACACTTGCCCGTGTTATTTCGAATTACACGAAAGCGACATTCGTCCAATTGAACGCCGTCACAGCAAAACTCGATGAATTGCGGAACGTCATTCGTGAAGCGGAGTCCCGCTTCGACTATGAAGACGAACGGACGATTCTCTTTTTAGATGAGATCCACCGGTTCAATAAGCTCCAACAAGACGCGCTCCTTCCTGCCCTTGAGTCTGGAAAGCTCGTCCTCATCGGAGCGACGACCGAAAACCCGAGTTTTGAAGTAAACGCCGCACTCCTGTCACGCGCGACCGTATTTCGACTCGAGCCACCTGGTGCTGAAGAGTTACGTGCCGTCCTTGAGCGGGCGCTACACGATTCACGTGGTCTCGGAAATTATCCGGTCAATATGGATGAAGCTGCTGCAGACCATTATATCAAAATGGCGGATGGTGACTACCGTGTCCTGTTGAACGCACTCGAACTCGCCGTCTTGACAACGCCTGAGGTGGACGGAGAGATTCATATCACGCTAGAGGTCGCGGAAGAGTCGATTCAACAGAAGTCAATCAAATACGATAAGACGGGCGACCGACATTACGATGTCATTTCGGCGTTTATCAAATCGATTCGGGGGTCTGACCCGGATGCCGCGCTATACTGGCTAGCCGTCATGATTGAGGCTGGCGAATCTCCGCGATTCATCATGCGTCGTTTATACGTCCATGCCGCCGAAGATATCGGAATGAGCGACCCGAACGCACTTCTCATCGTCGATGCAGCAGCACGAGCGAGCGAGTACATCGGTTTTCCGGAAGCTCGCATCCCAATCGCAGAAGCCGTTCTCTATTTGGCAACCGCTCCAAAATCAAATGCGGTCATCACCGCCATCGACAAGGCGCTTCACCACGTCCGGACAGTCGAGGGAGGCCCTGTGCCCGTACATCTCCGGGATGCCCATAGTCCAGGAGCACGTGAACTCGGGAACGGGGTCGGATACAAGTATCCACATGACGAAAAAGACGGGTTCGTCCCTCAAAACTATTGGCCAGAAAACTTGGCTAGAAAACGACCAAATTACTATAAACCGACGCCACGTGGATTCGAGCAACAAATTCAAAAACGGCTCGATTATTGGGAAAAACGACGCGACTCGAAATGAGCCAGCGTCGTTTTATTTTTGGATGCGGTTGATTTCGACGCCCGCTTGTTCGAGCAAGTCATTGATGACGTATCCCGCAGCGACAAGTCCTGCAACCGATGGGACGAACGCGTTCGAGCTCGGTGGCATCTTCGCTTTACGGATCGGGGCATCTTTCTTCCCGACGACCTCGTTCACGTCCTCGCGTGTCACGATTGGAGATTCGTCCGAGAAGACGACCGGGACGCCTTTGTAGATTTTCTCTTTACGTAGACGAGTACGGACCATCTTCGCAATCGGGTCATATGACGTATCTTTAATGTCGACGACCTTGATGCGTGTCGGATCCATCTTATTCGCCATCCCCATGCTTGAGATGACCGGGATGCCGCGACGCTTACATTCTACGATTAAATGAATCTTATAGATGATCGTGTCTGACGCATCGATGACGTAGTCGATGTTTTGAGCGAAGAACTCTTCATATGTCTCTTCTGTATAGAACATCTTCAATTGGACGAGGTCTAAGTCCGGGTTGATGTCGAGGAGACGTTTCCCCATCGCTTCGACTTTCGGTTGACCGACCGTCGACAATAGTGCGTGGATTTGTCGGTTGACGTTCGTGATGTCGATATCATCTTTATCGACGAGGACGATGCGTCCGACGCCACTGCGCGCAAGTGCCTCTGCCGCAAATGAGCCGACACCACCGACACCTAAAATCGCGACCGTTTTATTCTTTAAAGCATCAAGGCCTTCAGAGCCGATGGCCAATTCATTTCGTGAAAACTGGTGTAGCATATTTCTTCCTCCAACTAATTCTATTTTCTCATACTATTTTACTCGGAATTATATTCAAAAAAAAGACGTCTCGCGACGTATTTACAAAAAAATCGATGGGGCCCGGAGTGCCGTGACGATGCCTTGCTTTTGAACCTGCGTATGCAGGTGGGTGACCTAGCGTTTCCTTCACAAGTCCTCCTGCACGTGATGAGGCAGTTGATCTGGTTAGCAGTTCGGTCTCCCGTATTCAAAGTGTTGGCTCAAAATAACGAAGGCGGCTCTCGTACACCTCAGGTATCCCATCTGTTGATTTAACTATAGCGCTTCTGTAAAAAGAAGTCAATGAGAAACGCCGACTTCACGTGACAGTTTGGTCACAACCATTTGTTACGAAACGCACGGTCCGGGTCATACGTGAACTGTTGACGCTCGATGTTGAAACGGCGGTCGCGCGAGTCGTTCCCGACACCCGCCTGGTACGCCCAATTCCCCCAATTGCTCGCCACGTCGTAATCGATTAGTTTCGATTCAAAGTAGGAAGCCCCGTAACGCCAATCTTGTTTTAACTCTTTTGAAAAATAATTCGCCACGATTTGTCGCCCCCGATTAGACATCCATCCCGTCGCATTCAGTTCGCGCATAAACGCATCTACGAAATCAACACCCGTCTCTCCCTTTCGCCATTTTTCAATGACATCCGCCTCGACTCGCCAGTCTTTCCGTTTCGACCGGATGCCTTGTGATCGAAATAATTTTTTCCCTTGCTCGAGTGCGACCCATTGAAAGAACTCACGCCATAATAGTTCAAAGTACAGCCAGTACGTTGATTCATTTACCCCATGCGTTCGTTCATGTGCCTCGAGTTCAAAGAATACCCGTCGAGGTGATAACGAGCCGTTCGCTAAATAAGAAGATAGCTTCGTCGAGTCATCGACACCAAAACCATTTCTCGTTTCTTTGTACGTTCGAATCGGCACGGACAAATAGTCATTCAATCGGCGCTTCGCTGCCAATTCGCCACCTTTGAACGGAAACGCCGTCCTCGGGTCTTGCTTTACTTCTTGAATCGAAAATGGGAACGTCACCTCGCGTGTGGCAGCCGTCGCCTTACGGGAAATCAGTTCTCGGGGACGTACATCATATTCGACCGCTTTTCGAAACTCCGTGAAGAGAAACGGCATTTTCTCAAACGGGATATCGCCCTCTTCAAATAACGTGAATCCACCGAACGTCTCGTACTCCCCTTTCCATTTTTTGATCACTTCATTTTCACGTCGGCGCTCATTGTATCCGACTGCCCGCTGAAACAAGAGACGGTCGGACGGGTCGAGCGTTTCGAGCGGATGACCGACGTGCACGTGAAATGAGATACCAAGTGCGTCGAGTGAACCGGCCACATCCTCTAATGACTCCTTCAAGAAATGAAGTCGCTCCTTCCCAAGTGGAATGACGCCATAACGATTTTCAACGAACTGATTCGGACTGATAAAAAAATGACCTTCGATCGGATCGTCATGGCGAAGTGCCTCTTCAAGCGGTAAATGATCATCAATACGTAAATCATTTTGGTACCATATGATTGTTTTCATCATTAGACCTCCTCCACCCTATAGTATGATGGGTTATAATCTTTGTCATGAAGATGGAATGTGCTCGAGATATGTTTTCAAAATCAAATTGTGTGGAATATATTCTTCTAGAAGAGAAAGGGGTGCAACATAATGGCTAAGAAAGGCAAAATGGGAACATTGATTAAAATCGCGACGGCGGTCGCACCGTTCGTCTACGATTACTATAAAAAGAACAAAGCAAAGAAATCACCGAAGAAATAATACTCACGTCTCAGCCAATAAGCTGAGACGTTTTTTTTATGTTTTTCAATCGCCTGTGCTAAGATAAATCAATCATTCTATTGAAACGAGGCGATGTTCGTGCACGTCCGATCTATCCACCTTTTACGCATTCTCTTCAAATGGGGTCTCTTCATGACCGGGTTGTTCTTACTCGCGCTCGGTTCATCTATCATGATCACGGCAAATCTCGGGGTTTCCACGTGGGACGTCCTTCATATCGGTATCGCTCACCATCTTCCGATTTCAATCGGGACGGTGATTTTATGCGTCGGTCTTTTACTCGTTCTATTTAAATACATACTCGACCGCATCCGTCCTCAGTTCGGAACTCTAGTAAACGCGGTGTTCGTTGGGGTGTTCATGAACGTGATATTAAATGAGCAATGGCTCCCTGTTTTCGAAGGGATGATTGTGAATATTGTTTGGCTCACATTCGGCATATTTGTGATGGGCATGGGAGCTGGTCTCTATGTCGCCGTCGGGTACGGTGCCGGTCCACGCGATGGATTGACGCTTGCCTTAGCAGACCGTTTCCAAACGTCCGTCCGTGCCATGAGGACTTGGATGGAACTGACCGCTTGTCTCATCGGTTGGGCACTCGGCGGACCACTTTTCTTCGGGACCGTCTTATCGATTTTCCTCATCGGTCCATTCTTCCAGTTTTGGCTAGAACGGTTCCGCCTGTTCATCGCCTATGTCGATCGTCTCAAAGTAAAATTCGCATGAAAAAGAGAGGAGATCCCCTCTCTTTTTATGTGTTCGGAATGAGCACAATCTTTCCGAACTTACCCGATTGTTTAAAATACGCCTGTGCCTCACGTGCCTCTTCAAGCGGGAACGTCCGGTCAATGACCGGTTTTAGCTTCCCTTCGGCGATCGAGCGCAACATCTCCGCGAATTCATATCGTGTCCCGAGAACAGACCCGTACATCGCGATATGTTTCAAGTACAGCGTCCGGAAGTCGAGATGGGTCGTCTGTCCTCCCGCCGAACCAGAGATACAGAACTTCCCTCCCTTTTTCAAGATGTTTAGAGATACATCAAATAGCGCATCTCCCACGACATCAAGGACCGCGTCGACCGGGCCACCGTTCGCAGCGATGATATCATCGGCGAGCGTCTCAGAACGGTAGGAAAACACTTCGGTCGCCCCAAGCGCTTTTAACTCTTGCTCGTTTTTCAAATCACCGACGATAGCGAACACATTCGCCCCGAATACGTTCGCCGCAATTTGGATGTTGAGTGAGCCGACCCCGCCACTTGCCCCAGTGACGACAATCGTCTCACCGGAACGGATGTGTAACTGCTCGTTCATATGCCAAGCCGTGAGACCACTTACGGAAAAGACTGCACTCTCGACGAAATCATCAAGCGGCATGTCAAAACAAAGGTCAGCCGGCCATGATACATACTCCGCGTAGCCCCCGTCATACTCTGATCCAATAAAGGACATATCGTCCGACAAGTGTTCCTTCCGCTCAGGTCCGCTCGAGGTGAACGGGAATAAGACGACGTGTCGACCCATCATCCCTTGGTCGACCCCATCTCCGAGCTCGACGACTTCACCAGTGATGTCTGAACCGGGAATGCGTGGGAACTGGACGCCTTCCGGGCGCCATCCTGACTTCTCCCCAGTTCCATAAGCCCCTTCTCGCATCCATATTTCCGTATTGTTAATCGCGCAGGCGCGTACCTTGATCAGCACTTCCCCTGCTTTCGGAGACGGTTTCGGGATATCAACCACTTGGAGTTGGTCAACGTCCCCATATCCTACGACTTGTACAGCTTTCATGGTATTTTGCCTCCTTCGCTTTCGTTCATCCATAAGTATTTACCCACCAAATGCTGTTATCACGCCAAAAAAGGGCCGCCCTTTATCAGGCAGCCCTCGATTTATAGTTGTTGACGTTGTAACAGGTTCGTGAAGACGCCACCTTTTTGACTGAGTTCTTCGTGCGTTCCATCTTCTACGATTCCTTCTGCCGTCACGACAAGAATCCGGTCGGCATTCCTTACAGTCGCTAAACGGTGCGCGATGATGAGCGTCGTTCGATTTGCTGCCAGTTCATTTAATGAATCCTGAATGATGGCCTCGGTCTCCGTATCGAGCGCCGAGGTCGCCTCATCGAGTATTAAAATCGGCGGATTTTTCAAAAACATACGCGCAATGGCGATGCGTTGTTTCTGACCTCCGGAGAGTTTTAGTCCACGCTCCCCGATTTGTGTGTCGAGACCGTGCTCGAGCTCTTCGACGAGCGTACCAAGATGTGCTTTTTCCACCGCATGCATGATGTCGGCATCGGTCGCATCGAGTTTCCCGTAAGCGATATTCTCACGTAGCGTACCTGCAAACAAGAAGACGTCTTGTTGCACGATTCCGATTTGACGGCGTAAGCTCTCTTTCGTCATGTCGCGGATGTCCAGCCCGTCAATCGAGATGGCACCCTTCGTGACGTCATAAAAACGAGGAATGAGTGAACAGATGGTCGTCTTCCCTGCCCCGCTCGTCCCGACCAAGGCCACGGTTGTCCCTGCCTCAATCGACAAGTCAATCTCCGTCAACACTTGGCGGTAGTCCGAGTAGCCAAACGAGACGTCGTCAAAGACGATATCGCCTTTCAACGTTTCGACCTCGATGGCATCTTCACGGTTCTCGATGTCCGGTTCCTCATCGAGCAACTGCGTGAACCGTTTGAACCCGGCCATCCCTTTCGGATACATCTCGAGAAGCGCCGTGATCTTTTCAATCGGCTTGATGAGTAAATTCATGTACAAGATGAACCCGACGAGTTGTCCATACGATAACTGACCCTCGTACGTTAAGTACGCCCCGTAGACGAGGACGAGCAACGTCATCAGACGCGTCGTGATATAAATACCTGCGAGTGACGTACTCATGACGCGATACGCTTCAATCTTCGAGCCACGATAGAAGTTGTTGTCTTTTTGGAAACGTCCGATCTCGAACGCCTCGTTCGTAAACGATTGGACGACGCGTGCCCCGGACACACTGTCCTCGACGCGTGCGTTCACTTCCCCGATATTCGTGTACATCTTTTGCCACGCCTTGTTCATGTTCTTATTCGCATACGTGATCATGATGATGAGGAACGGTACCGCGACAACGGTGACGAGCGCGAGTTCAGGGTCGATCGAGAACATGATCCCGAACGCACCGAGTAACGTCATGATGGCGATAAAGAAGTCCTCCGGTCCGTGGTGCGCCACTTCCCCGATGTCGAACAAGTCGTTCGTGACCCGGCTCATCAAATGCCCGGTCTTATGATTATCAAAGAAGCGGAACGATTGTTTATGGATATGCGTGAACAGCTCTTCCCGCATGTCCGTCTCGATGTTGATCCCGAGCTTATGTCCCCAGTAGTTGACGACATACTGCATCATCATGGCCAATATGTAAAGAATCAACAGGCCGATGCTGACGATGATAATCCAGTTCCATTCCCCACCCGGCAACAAGTCGTCGATGAACCATTGAACGGCGAGCGGAAACCCGAGTTCAAGCAATCCGACGAGAATTGCGAATGAAAAATCGAGGATGAATAGCTTTTTATGTGGTCGATAATAACTAAAAAAACGTGAAATCATTCTCTCTTCCCCCTTCTCAACACTCTAAGTGTACGCTTTTTTCCGAAAGGTGGAAAACAGGATGCATCTCTTTTTCATTCTTTTTTCAATCGGCGTATAATGAGAGTAAGGAGTGATACACATGCATGTACACATTACAGAACGCGCGCTCGAACGAATCGAGTCATTGAAAGGCGAACGCGAGGGACAAATGCACCTTTTTTACGAGACAGAAGGTTGTGGCTGTGGGAACAGTGGAATCTTTGAGATTCGATACGTCACGGAGACGACACCGGAAGACGTTGAAATCGAATCAAACATCGGACCAATCTTAATCAAAAACTGGACGAAAGTGTTTTTAGACGAACAAATGAAAATCGACTTCCTTGAAGACCGTCGTACGCTCGTCTTGAAGAGTGACGGGCAAGTGTTCAATTCGAATCTTCTTGTCACAGACGGCACAGGTTGTCAGTTGAACGTTCCGATCCGATGAAACAGACGCTGAAACAACATCCGAGACTGCTCATTCTCTTCTTCTTGAGTTTCGGTCTTGGACTGTTCGGAATCTATCTGGCGTTTATCGATTCGGTATATACGATGTCCGCAGTCATCGCCTCGCTGTTTGCGTTTGGTTTCGCGTTGCAGCGAACAGCGAAATATATGCAGCGAGAAGAGGATAAACGTTAACAAGAGGATGTGTTCCAATTAAATATCTACCATCTCGTGTTGAATCCAAAATCCGTTTCACACATACAAAAAACGAGGATTGCCATGGCAACCCTCGTTTTTTTATGTTTATTTTTTCTCTTTTATTGCCGTACGAATCGATAACTCTTCGAGTTGCGCGTCCGCGACAGGGCTCGGTGCTTGCGTCAAGAGACAGCTTGCCGAAGCCGTTTTCGGGAAGGCGATTGTGTCGCGAAGGTTCGAACGACCTGCAAGAATCATGACGAGACGGTCGAGACCGAGTGCGATTCCCGCATGTGGCGGTGTACCGTATTCGAACGCTTCAAGCAAGAAGCCGAACTGTTCAACCGCTTCTTCTTGTGTGAAACCAAGCAATTTGAACATGCGCTCTTGAATGTCACGCTCATAAATACGCTGTGAACCGCCACCGAGTTCGTAACCGTTCAAGACGAGGTCATACGCAACCGCGCGTACACTTGCCGGATCTGTCTCGAGAAGATGGAGGTCTTCACGGTTTGGCATCGTGAACGGATGGTGGTTCGCATAGAAGCGACCGTCTTCTTCTTCAAACGTTACGAGTGGGAAGTCCGTTACCCAAAGGAAGTTGAACTTCGACTCGTCGATGAGACCAAGTTCGTGACCGAGCTTGACGCGGAGTGCGCCAAGGCTGTCTGCAACGACAGTTGGTTTCGATGCGACGAAGAGAAGAAGGTCACCTGCTTCTGCATCTGTGGCTTCAATTAGCTTCTGTGCGTATGTCTCATCAAAGAACTTCGCGATTGGACCGTTCAAGCCTTCCGCTGTCACTTTGAGCCATGCGAGACCTTTCGCACTGTACACCGCCGTGAACTCTTGAAGCTTGTCGATGTCTTTACGTGAGAAGTTGTCCGCCTCACCTTTGACGTTGATCGCCTTGACTTGCCCGTTTGATTCGAGTGCTGCATCGAACACTTTAAAGCCAGCACCTTTCACAGCGTCTGCCACGTCGATGAGTTCGAGACCGAAGCGCGTGTCCGGCTTATCCGAACCAAAACGACGCATCGCTTCCGCGTGTGTCATCCGCTCGAACTTCGCTGGTGTGTCCGTACGACCGAGCGTCGATTCCATGACTTGTCCCATCATCGATTCCATCATCGCCATCAAGTCTTCGATGTCCATGAAGCTCGTTTCGATGTCGACTTGTGTGAATTCAGGTTGACGGTCTGCACGAAGGTCCTCGTCACGGAAGCAGCGTGCGATTTGGAAGTAACGGTCAAATCCTGCGACCATGAGCAACTGTTTGAAGAGCTGTGGTGATTGTGGAAGTGCATAGAACTCACCACCGTGGACACGGCTCGGGACGAGATAGTCACGTGCGCCTTCTGGCGTCGACTTCGTCAAAATCGGTGTTTCGACTTCAAGGAACTCTTGCTCCGTCAAGAAGTTACGAATCGTGTTCGACGTTTTCGAGCGGAGACGGAACGTCTCTTGGAGCGCCGGACGACGAAGGTCGAGGTAACGGTATTTGAGACGCAGGTCTTCTGAAACGTTTTCCGCTTCGTCACCGATTGGGATTGGTGTCATCTTCGCAGCGTTTAAGATGTTGATCTCTGAAGCGATGACTTCGATATTTCCTGTCGGCATGTTCGGGTTCTTGTTCTCACGCTCGAGAACCGTCCCTTTCACGTCGAGGACGAACTCACTACGAATCGTCTCCGCGAGTTGGTGGACCGCTTCGTTCTCTGGGCGAACGACGACTTGGACGATCCCTGTGCGGTCACGAAGATCGATGAAGATGAGACCTCCGAGGTCACGACGTTTTTGTACCCATCCTTTTAATTGTACTTCCTGGCCGATGAGTGACTCTGTCACGCGGCCGTTCATATGTGTGCGTCCGATCATTGTCCTGCTCCTTCCGATAGTTCACGAATTTTGTCTGCAACGGCCGAGAGTGGCACGTCGACTTGTTCACCAGTCGTCATATCTTTCAAGGCGGCTGACCCTCGTTCGACTTCGTCATCTCCTAAGATGACTGTGAACTTGGCTTTCAGACGGTCCGCCTGTTTGAATTGTCCTTTGAACTTGCGTCCTTGGTAATCACGGTCTGCTTTGAACCCTTCCATGCGGAGGAGTTGTAGGAGGCGTGTCGCCGTCAATTCGACTTCTTTTCCGCCTTGGGCGACGATGAAGACATCAAGTCCTGTCTCGAGTTCAGGTAGGACTCCTTCATTCTCTAATGCGAGGATGAGACGCTCCAACCCGATTCCAAAACCGATTCCCGGCATGTCCGGTCCGCCGATATCTTGTACGAGACCGTTATAGCGTCCGCCGCCACAAAGCGTCGTGATGGCTCCGAATCCTTCTGCCTCAGACATGATTTCAAACGCAGTGTGCGTGTAGTAATCGAGTCCACGGACGAGCGTCGGGTCGACTTCATAGGCGACACCAAGTGCATCGAGTTGTGCGAGCACTTGGTCGAAATAGGCCTTCGACTCTTCGTTCAAATATTCAAGAATCGACGGGGCCGTCTTCATCGACGGGTGATCGCGGTCGACCTTACAATCCAAGATGCGAAGCGGATTCTTATACAGGCGTGACTGACAGTCTTGGCAAAGTTCGCCTGCCACCGGCTCAAAGTGACGGATGAGCGCATCGCGGTGGGCGTTGCGGCTTTCCGCGTCCCCAAGCGAGTTGACGACGACTTTGATTTTCTGAAGTCCGAATGACTTGTAAATCGAATAGGCGAGGCTGATGACCTCAGCGTCAACGGCCGGGTCACTACTACCGATTGCTTCGACACCGTATTGGTGAAGCTGACGGAAGCG
Organism: Exiguobacterium sp. KJ 601; assembly: GCF_027161185.1. Classification (GTDB taxonomy): domain Bacteria; phylum Bacillota; class Bacilli; order Exiguobacteriales; family Exiguobacteriaceae; genus Exiguobacterium; species Exiguobacterium profundum. The sequence continues at coordinate 1,758,232 of NZ_JADHZG010000001.1, forward strand.
ACCTTTTTGTGGACGCTCGTAGCGGAACATTGGTCCCATGTAGTAGAGCTTGGTCGGCTGGTCCGGATTTCCGAACAGTTTGTTCGTCACGAACGCACGAACGACAGATGCCGTTCCTTCTGGGCGAAGCGTGTACTCGTCTTTCCCTTTCTTCACGAGCGTGAACATCTCTTTTTGGACGATGTCCGTCGTTTCCCCGACACTGCGTGTGAACAGGTTCGTCGTTTCAAAGATTGGTGTGCGAATCTCTTTATAGTTATAACGGGCGCTCATGTCGCGAAGCTTTTCTTCGACATATTGCCACGTCTCGACCGTGCCCGGAAGCAGGTCTTGTGTACCGCGTGGTGCTTTCATCATCACATTTCCCTCCTTAAAAATACAAAAAGGCCCTCGTCCGCAAAGGGACGAGAGCCTGTGTCAGTTTCCCGTGGTACCACCCTCGTTGCAGAGCCATCACTTGAAACTCTGCCACTCGAAATCGGTTAACGCCCGATGAAACGGCTCCCCCTACTCGCTTTCAAGGGAGCACCTCCAAAGTGTCGTTCGGGTCATCATCCAGTCGATGCTTTCAGCCAAGGCATCGCTCTCTTTGCTGGTGGGTTGACCGTACTCTTCTTTATCGTAGGTGTTTGACTATATGCTTCATGATGCCGAATCAAGCCGGCATCTGTCAAGCGTTTTTTTCGAGCATGAGTGTGACCGGTCCGTCATTGACGAGGGCGACGTCCATCATCGCTCCGAAGCGTCCCGTCTCTACGACGAGCCCATTCGACCGGAGTCGCTCATTGAATTTTTCATAAAGCGTCTCGGCCATATCCGGTTTTGCGGCCTTTGTAAAAGCAGGTCGCCGCCCTTTCATCGTGTCTCCATATAAAGTGAACTGAGAGACAGATAAAATTTGTCCGGACACGTCTTGAATCGATAAGTTCATCTTTTCTTGATCGTCCTCGAAGACGCGAAGTCCGGTCACCTTGTCGGCGAGCCAGTTCACTTCCTCTTCTGTATCTTCATGTGTCACACCGACGAGAAGCAAGTACCCGGCGTTGATTGCCCCGACGACTTCTTCCTCGACTGTGACTGATGCTTCTTTCACTCGTTGCAATAATACACGCACGTTCCTCTTCCTTTCGTCACGTCATCATGACTCGGCTGACCGAATACACGTCTGAGATTTGTTTGATGCGCTCGACGACTTTCTGCAAATGGTTCACGTTCGGAATCGAGATGGTCATCGAGATGCGGGCCTGTTTGTTTTGGTCGCCCCGACCACTGACGGCCACGATATTCGTATTCGTCGCCGATACTGCTTGAAGGACGTCGTTTAAGAGACCTGAGCGATCATATCCTGTGATTTCGATGTCGACGTTATAGTTCTTCTCTTTCGCTTGTCCGACTTCCCATTCGACGTCAAGGAGACGCTCTGGGTGTTGTTCGTTGACAATGTTCAAGCAGTCTTTCCGGTGAATTGAGACACCGCGTCCACGGGTGATGTATCCGACGATTTCATCCCCCGGTACCGGGTTACAACAACGGCTCATGCGAACGAGCATGTTGTCGATGCCTTTGACCGTCACGCCCGCTTCCGTCGTTTTCTTCTTCGGTGCCTGACTGACTTTCAATTCGCTGATGGCTTCCGACAGTTCGAGTTTCGGTTCTTTCCGCTGCTTCTCCGTCAACTTATGTGCGACTTGTGCGGCAGTGATGCCTTGATAACCGACAGCGGCGTACATCTCTTCCTCGTTCCCGAAGTTGAACTTCTCGACGACGATACTGAGTGCAGGTTCATCGATAATCTCTTTCGGTTCAAAACCAAGTTTCTTAATTTCTGCTTCGACGAGATCTTTCCCTTTTTCAACGTTTTCTTCACGTTGCTGACGTTTGAACCATTGACGAATCTTGTTCTTCGCCTGGCTTGAAACAGCGAGCTTCAACCAATCCTTACTCGGTCCGTAACTATGCTTCGACGTGATGATTTCGATGATGTCACCCGTCTCGAGTTTGTAGTCGAGCGGTACCATCCGGCCGTTCACTTTCGCACCCGTCATCCGGTGCCCGATCTCCGTATGAATCCGGTACGCATAGTCAATCGGGACTGAGCCCTTCGGCAACTCGAATACGTCTCCTTTTGGTGTGAAGACGTACAGCATGTCGCTAAAGAAATCGACTTTGAGGGATTCCATGAATTCCTCGGCATCCGTTGTATCCTTTTGAAGTTCAAGAATCTCACGAAGATGGGCGATCTTCTCGTCGAATCCGTTCGTCGAGACGTTTTTCCCTTCTTTATACGCCCAGTGTGCCGCAATCCCGAACTCAGCGATGAAATGCATGTCTTTCGTCCGAATTTGAACTTCGAGCGGCTCACCTTTCGGTCCAATCACTGTCGTATGGAGCGACTGATACATGTTCGGCTTCGGCATAGCGATATAATCTTTGAAACGTCCCGGCATCGGCTTGTACTGGGTGTGGATGATTCCGAGCACGGCATAACAATCACGAATCGAATCAACGATAATGCGGACCGCCATCAAATCGTAAATTTCATTGAACTCTTTTTTATGCTTCACCATCTTGTTATAGATAGAATAGATGTGCTTCGGTCGACCGTTCACGTCGGCATCGATATGCACTTCCTCAAGAACCCTGTTCACTTCCGTGATGACAGAGGTGACGAGTGCTTCTCGTTCCGTCCGTTTCTGTTTCATCATCGAGACGATCTTGTAGTATTGCTGTGGGTTGATATAACGTAACGAAATATCCTCGAGCTCCCACTTGATTGTCGAGATCCCCATCCGGTGTGCGAGAGGCGCAAAGATTTCAAGCGTCTCTTCCGCTTTTTGGACTTGTTTCTCTTTCGGCATATGCTGCAGTGTCCGCATATTGTGGAGCCGGTCCGCAAGTTTGATCAAGATCACGCGCACGTCTTCTGCCATGGCGATAATCATCTTCCGGTGGTTTTCAGCAAGTTCTTCTTTTTTCGATTTATATTTAATCTTACCAAGTTTCGTGACGCCATCGACGAGCATGGCCACGTCTGGACCAAAATCGTCCGTCAATTGCTGTAACGAAACATCCGTATCTTCGACAACATCATGCAAGAGCGCTCCAATAATCGTTGTGGCGTCTAAGCCGATATCAACGAGAATGCCGGCCACTTGGACCGGATGGAGAATATAGGGCTCGCCCGAACGTCGGAACTGACCGGTATGATGAAGTTTTGCGTATTCGTAAGCGCGTTTCACTTCGGCTATATCGTCGTCACCCATGTACTCCCCGAGCGCGTCGAGAAGATCCTCAATACTTACGATTTGTTTTTTGGTCATAACATTCGACACCCTTTTTCTAACCGCTCCAATCGCCTCGGATTCGTCGCAGCATGGTAGTAGTTTGTATTCAAGATTCTGTGATTTTTATAACCATTATCGAAAAAATCTGACGACCTGTCAAAGGTTGTAGGTTATTTTCCTTAAAAACTATTCAAAAACGGGAAGCATATCGCTTCCCGTTCAAATTAGTCTTCGTAGCGGATGAGTGAGAACACGTCGTATCCTTCAAGACGCTCACGTCCACCAAGTCCATCGAGTTCGATCAAGAACCCGATTCCTGCCACAACACCACCGAGTTGTTCAATCATTTTAATCGTTGCTTCAATCGTACCACCTGTTGCGAGCAAGTCATCCAAGATGACGACTTGTTGTCCAGGTTTGATTGAATCTTTGTGCATCGTTAAAATGTCCGTTCCATACTCAAGACCGTATGACACTCGTACTGTCTCACGTGGTAACTTTCCTTCTTTACGTACTGGTACAAACCCGAGTTCGAGCGCATACGCTGCCGGGCAACCGACGACGAATCCGCGTGCTTCCGGACCAGCGATCAACTCCGCTCCACGTTCACGTGCATAAACGACGAGCTCATCTACTGCTTTCTTGTAGACTTCGCCATCTTGCATGAGTGACGTGATATCTTTGAAGCTGATTCCTTCCTTCGGGTAATCTGCTACTTCTTTAATATGCTGTTTGAAATCCATTTTATGTGTATGCCTCCTGCATCTTGTTCGATCGCAACGATTGTAACCGCTCTTTGAGCTCCGCCAATGACGCGTATACGAAACGCTCTTCGAGTTGTTGGCGCCCAATCCGGCGTTGATAGCACGGCGCCTCGGTCAAATCGCGTTTCGGTGCTTCTGGATTGACTCCAGGCAGTCCGTCTTCCATTGTAACAAGAAATTCGAGTTCAGAGAATACTTGATGCATAAATTGAATCGTATTTTTTGACCATTTTCGCTCTTTTGACAGACGAATCAGGTTTTCACGTAGATTTTTCCGTTCGCATGTTGCCATATGGACATAATACGTTCGGAAATCCTCACGGGACGGAAGACGTTCAAAGAACGAGTCTCCTTGACCGAAGGCACAATAAATGCGTTCAATCCCCTCATGAAGTTTTTCTGCGAGCACCTCTTCATCGTCTGGAAGATCGAGCAGAACGACGAAACGGTTGAGCGGTTCATCTCCTTCATGGAGTGGAAAATCTTCGTTCGTCCCTTGGAAAGATAAAAATGACGTCTGTTCTTTCGGCAAATCTTTCAACTCTTGCATTGATTTTTTCTTCCCACGATAGTCAAACACTTGGAAGTCATCGACCCGTAAATCTTGAATCATGAGCTGCGGTTTACGCATTCCGTTCCATTCGTTGACTTGAAGACTTCCCATCACCGAGATATGAGCCATCTTTGAAATCTCTGAAACGGCGTGCCCGAATCCAAATCCGATACCATCGAGCTCACGCTTGTCTCCGGCGAGCTGTACTTTCAAATGCGTGGCATCCCGTCCGATTTGGCGAATATCTCGCAGTTTCGCATCTGCGACGACGACACGAGGGGATGGATTCCCCATACCAAACGGCGCGAGCTTTCCGATTTCTGAGATCAAGTCGAGCGAGACGTCGTTGACGGAGAGTTTCAAGTCGACGTTCACCCGTGGCACAAACACGTCATCAGGGATAGAATCCGCTTGACGGTTCAGCCGCTCTCGTAGTTCGGCGACATGTTCCGACTGAAGGGTCATCCCGGCGGCAGCGGGGTGCCCACCAAAGTGTGGCAAAATATCTTCATTCTTCGAAAGTTCCTTGAAGAGATCAAACCCATCAATCGAACGACCCGACCCTTTCGCCTTACCCGTCTCAGGGTCATGGCAAAGGAGGATGACTGGACGATAGTACGCCTCGACGAGACGAGATGCGACAATCCCGACAACTCCAGGATTCCACTTCTCACTTGCCACGACGAGTACACGGTCCTCGGTCATCGATGCTTCGACGAGTTCTTTCGCTTCAGCAGCGATCGTCTTGACGATGTCTTGACGTTCTTTGTTTTGCTTATCAAGCTGTTTTGCGAGCTCGAGCGCTTCCTCGAAATGTTCAGCAAGGAGCATTTGTAATGCCGGCATCGCTGAATCGAGTCGACCTGCGGCATTGATGCGTGGACCGAACGCGAAACCGACCGACTCTTCGTTCAATATGCTGTCACCGAGACCACATACTTCACGTAATGCTAGAATACCTGGACGTTTTGAAGCCTCGAGCGCGACAATCCCCTTCTTCGCGAGCAATCGATTCTCTCCGTCGAGTGGGACGAGGTCGGCAATCGTTCCGAGGACGGCCAAATCAAGGAGTTCTTCCGGCATTCTCCCTAAAACGGCGTGCGCCACTTTGAGAGCGACTCCCGCACCCGCGAGTTTATCGTATGGATATCCCGGGTCGATATGTGGATGAATGATTGCATAGGCGTCCGGCAATGTCTCTTTCGGCTCGTGGTGGTCTGTGATGATCAAATCGACGCCAAGGTCTTTTAAGAGTGTGGCTTCTGCAATCCCAGAAATTCCACAGTCCACCGTGACGACCAAGGTGAATCCTTCGTTCGCTGCCCATTGGAACGCTTCTTTGTTCGGTCCATAACCTTCAGTGAAACGGTTCGGGATATAACACTCGGCCATGACACCAATTTCGGTCAACGCATGCCACATGACAGATGAGGCACTAACCCCGTCGACATCATAGTCACCATAGATGAGCACCATTTCCCCATCGTCTGCTGCCCGTTTGATGCGGGTGACGACTTTCTCCATCTGTTCAAACAAATACGGGTCATGAAAGACGAGTTCATTCTCGGCATACAAGAATGCCTTGGCCGCTTCTACGTCTTGATGACCACGCTGAACGAGCAACGTCGCCAGTTGTGCTGATATATTTAATTCGTTTTGTAAACGCGTGACGTTGTCCGGATTTGTTTCCGGATAGAGCCACTGTTTTTTCGAATGGTACATGTCCTTCACTCCAATCAATTGTAGATTATAGCAGACCGCGTGAAAGATGTGCCGTCTTGACATTTGAAAAGGTCTCCCGATTGAAGGGAGACCCACTTGTTACGCCTCTGTGACCGGCGTATCTTTTTTCTTGTTGATTGTCGTACGTTTGATGAGGAGCCATAAATACGATGCAATGAAGATCGAAGAATACATCCCCATGAAAAGTCCGACGATGAGCGCGAGCGAGAAGCTGCGAATCGACTCTGCCCCGAATACATACAAGGCAATCGCTGTAACGAGTACCGTGATGACCGTATTCACGGACCGTACGATTGTCTCTTGAATCGACTTGTTGATGATCGACTCATAGACGTCCATCGACTTGATTTTTCGTTCCTTTTCATACGACGTGATGTTCTCGCGGACCCGGTCGAACGTTACGATCGTATCGTTGACCGAGTAACCGATGATGGTCAAGATCGCGGCGATAAAGTACAAGTTGACCTCGATCCCAAAGAGCGAGAACGCGACGATCATGAAGAAGGCATCGTGTAACATCGCGATAACAGTTGCAAGTGCATATGAGAATTGGAAACGCACCGTGATGTAGAGAATAATCCCGATCGAAGCGACGACTACCGCATACAAAGCATTTTTCGCCAAGTCACGACCGACTTGAGCCGAGACGGTGCTGATGTTCGGGTCGTTCCCGAATTGTTCAGTGAACGCCGTCTTGACGTTCGCGACTTCCTCTTGTCCCAATTGGCCAACGAACGTCACGTATGCCAAGCGACCTTCATTTGCATATTGGACGCTTGAAATCTCTTGGTCAACTCCGGCATCGTTAAACGCTTTCGTGAATTCTTCTTGCGACACACGTTCTTCCGTTAGCACTTCGACCCGCGTCCCTGAAGCAAAATCGATTCCGAGGTTCAACCCACGGAAGAACAAGAGACCGATTCCGAGAACGACGATTGCCGTCGAAACCAAGAACATCGTTCGCATATGTTTCACGTAATTCCATTCAGTAAGCTTAAAGTTCACGGATTTCACTCTCCTTCACACCAAACCATCCTTTGCGTTTGTCGAACAGACGACTTGAGACAAGGAGGTGCATCAAATAACGTGAGATGAATACGTTCGAGATGAACGTCATCCCGATTGAGATCATGAGCATGACAGCAAATCCTTTGACCGAGCTTTGTCCGAAATAGAACAAGACCGCAGCCGAGATGAGCGTCGTCAAGTTGGCATCGATGATCGTACTGAGGGAACGACGGTTACCTGCACGGAATGCCGATAAGACCGATTTTCCAGAGCGGAGTTCGTCTTTGATTCGTTCCGCGGTAATGATGTTCGCATCGACTGCCATACCGACCCCGAGGACGAGTGCTGCAATCCCTGGAAGCGTCAATACCGCATTGATTCCGTTAAAGAACAACATGATCAAGTTGATGTACAGAACAAGCGTGATGATCGATACGAGTCCTGGGAGACGATAGAAGAACAACATGAACAGGAATACGGCGATGATTCCGATTGTTGCGGCAAATACCGTTTCTTCTAAAGCATCTTGACCGAACTGGGCCGACACGGATGTCGAGTAAATCTCATCTAGTTTGACCGGGAGCGCCCCTGCGTTCAAGATGTCCGCAAGGCGTTGACCGCTTTCCGCGTCAATTCCACCACCTGAGATGATGGCTTTATCCGATAAGATTGGACTCGTTACCGAAGCATCTGACACAATTTTCGAGTTCTCTTTTTGAACTTCTTCCTCATAGGTGTCGCCCTCTTCATAGTCGAGCCAGATGACCAGACGGTTCTCAGGAGCTGGACGTTGTGCAATCTCAGATGTCACTTCGCCAAACTTGTCGGCCGATTGGAGTGTCAGCTCAACGACCGGTTGTCCTTGTTGGTTGTAGCTGAGCGCTGCCCCACGCGGCGCCAAGTCTTTCCCATCGAGCAAGACGTTGTCGTTCACGTCACGGAATGTCAATTGTGCCGTTGACGAGAGAACCTCGCGCGCTTCGTTTTGGTTCGATACGCCCGCGAGCTGGACACGGATGCGATTGTTTTCTTCGATTCGAACGTCCGGTTCGGAAACTCCGAGGACGTTGATTCGGTTATTGATGGCGCGAACGGTTGCATTCATCGCCGACTCGTCGATGACGTCGCCATCTTCGAGCGGTTGTACTTTATACAAAACTTCGAATCCACCTTTTAAGTCGAGTCCGAGGTTCGTGTTCTTGACGACCCATGGTGTCGTGAACACTGCGAGCAGGATTGTCGCAATCATGATGATCGCAAAAATCGCGATGTTGCCTTTTTTGTACATACGACTATTTCCTTTCTAAACCACTGTTCTTGATAAAAACTTCTCTCGTTAACATTACAAATTTTCTAAACATTTATCAATCATTTTCCTAAAATTGTAACGACCTTCACGGATTCTCCGACTGAGTTTGCATATAAGACTAAATGTTGCGCATGGGCAAAACTTCATGTATGATGTAGCTAACATCAAAACATCAAAGGAGTCTTTCCATATGGACAGCACAGTTATTTATGCCTTTCTCCTTACTCTATTCGCCGGTCTAGCTACCGGAATCGGGAGTATGATCGCATTCTTTGCGAAACGGACGAACACGGCATTCCTCTCCATCTCGCTAGGATTTTCCGGAGGCGTCATGATTTACGTGTCGTTCATCGAGATTTTCCCGAAAGCGCTCGAGGAACTCGTCGGCGCACACGGAGAATATACGGGTACAATCTACACCGTCCTCGCATTCTTCGGTGGGATGTTCTTGATTGGTATGATCGATAAGTTCATTCCGAAAATGGAGAATCCACACGAAGTCAAGTTCGTCGAGTCGATGCAGAATGACCCGACAACACATGAACTCGCAACGACGACGACAAATGAAGCGGCTCCAATCAATCATCCAGAGGTACAAAATCGACTTAAAAAAATGGGGATTTTCATGGCACTCGCCATCGGAATTCACAACTTCCCAGAAGGACTTGCGACGTTCGTCTCGGCACTAGATGACCCGGCCGTCGGCTTAGCTATCGCCATCGCCATCGCCCTACACAACATTCCGGAAGGGATTGCCGTCTCCGTCCCGATTTATTATGCGACGGGCTCACGGAAGAAAGCGTTCAAGCTTTCGATGTTGTCAGGGCTTGCCGAGCCAGCTGGAGCGGCCATCGGATTCTTGTTACTCATGCCGTTCTTGAGCGACACCGTCTTCGGACTCTTGTTCGCGGCGGTCGGTGGCATCATGGTCTTCATCTCGCTTGACGAATTGCTCCCTGCCGCCCGTGAATACGGACACGCCCATCATTCAATGTATGGAATGGTTGCTGGTATGATCGTCATGGCGACAAGTCTAATCCTATTAATGTAACGAGCAATGCCCTGACGCGCGCGTCAGGGCATTTGTTATGTCGTTTTAAACACATGGACGACATCTTTTAATTCAGACGACATGTGACTCATCGTTTCAGCGATGCCGTTGATCTCTTGAATGGCGGCAAGCTGTTCTTCGACGTTCGCACCGGCTTCTTCGACGCTTCGCTGTGTCGAGACGGCGTTTGTCGACATATCTTCAACAGAGACGGCAACTTCAGTCGTATTGGCACTCACTTCTTCTGTTGCTGCCGCAATCTCACTCATTTGACGGGACGTCTCTTCGATGACCGATACGATCTCACGGAACGCCTCGGCCACTTCTCCCATTTGCGATACCCCATTCTCCACATGGACGCTCGATTCTTCGAACGCCGATTCGACTTGCTCCGTGTCACGTTGAATGTCGCGGACAACGGTCTGGATTTGAATGGCGGATTGTTTCGATTCCTCGGCAAGTTTCCGGACTTCAGCCGCGACGACGGCAAACCCTTTTCCGTGCTCACCCGCACGTGCTGCTTCAATCGCCGCGTTTAAGGCAAGCAAGTTCGTCTGTTCCGTGATTGCCGTGATCGAACGGGTGATTTTCTCGATTTCAAGCGATTGGTTCGATAGACGGTTCACCATCTGTTGAGTGAGCTCGTTGGCACGGCGAATTTCTTGCATCCGTTTCTCTGCCAATTGAACGGTCTCAAGTCCACCATTCGCCGCCTCAAGTGTATGTATCGTCTGCTCATTCACACCTTGTGAGGCCGCAGCGATTTGATTCAATCCATCCACCGCTTGATTGACGCCAATCGTCCCTTCTTCCGCTCGCTTCGAGGATCCTTGCGCAGCCACGTTCATCTCTTCGAACAACCGGGACACGCCTTGGGTCGTTGTCGCGACATGGTCTGTGCTTGCGTAAAGTTCTTCAGAATATGCAGTCACTTTGTCCGACGCTTCACCAACCCGACGAATCAAGCCGACCAGATTGTGCTTCATTTCATTGAACGCCGTAACCAGGTCTCCTAGTTCATCGTTTGAGGCGACCTCGATATCTTCTCCAGTCAAATCCCCTTCTGCCATGATGCGTGCTTGACGACCGAGTCGATTGATCGGTTTTAGGAAAAGCCGTTGTAGCGCAAGTAAGGACAGAATCCCGATCACGACACCACCAACACTGATGATGAGCATCCAAAGGATTGAACTTTCTGCATCTGCTTGTACCGCTTTCGTCTCAGACTCGAGGAGCTCCCCTTTATATTCGACAAGGTCGGTCACGGTCATGCGTACCCGATCCGTCGTCGGTGTCACACTCGTGTTGAGAACGGTTTTGAAGCCGATTTCGTCTTGTTGTTGACGAAGTTCGACGGCACGATTCATCTCACGGTCTAATAGCTCGTTAAATTTCTCCAAATCTCCCAACCAAGACAAGATTTTCTCATCTGAAGAAGATGCCTTGAGTGAAGCCATCAATTCGTCTCGTTGTTCTTGAACTCCCTGGAGACTGATGAGCGTCTTCGGATTGGCTACAAGCATATAGTAGTTCAAGTAGCGTTCGGCATCCGTCACCGCTAATGATAGATTCTCTGCAAGCAGCATTTCCTGCGTGCCTTCACTGAGGACCCGGTCATAGGCGGCAGTCGATTGTCTCAATTGATAAGATCCGAGCGCGCCGACAATGACGAGCGCAATGATCGTCGGAATGAGCGCGATGGACATACGTCGTCTCAGCGATGAGCGTCCTCTCTGTTTCGTACCACTTCGTTTTATGCTCCATCCTTTCCACTTCTTCATCTGGTTAAGCAATCGTTTCACGTCCATGTCATTCGTTCTCCTTCATCTCGGATTTCTTCTCAACTTGAGATTAGTGCAAACGTTTTCATTAATCAAATCGATTTTTCGAAATGAGGTGGATAAATTTTGAATCGGATTCGTTTTGACAAAAAGAAGTCATCTTTGTATACTTTAAATCGTAATTATTACGCTTTGAAAGGATTCTCTATGATTGTGGAAAATACGAAGTTATTAATCATTGGTGCTGGTGTACACGGAATGACCCTCGCCATCTCATATATGGAACAAGGCGGGTGCTTGGAGGATTTGATTATTGTCGACCGTCTCACTGACCCGTTATCGAACTGGAAACAACAAACTTCATCCATCTCTATGTCGCACCTACGTTCGACCCGAGTGCATCACGTTTCTTCGAATCCCCATGCGTTGAAACAGTTCGCCTCGCGCTATGCCTATCGTTCCAATCATTTCAAAGATACGTTCGGACGTCCATCGCTCGAACTGTTCAACGACCATGCCGAATCCTCATGGAACGCATATCGCCTCGATGAGCGGTTCCTCGGAAATGAACAGGTGATGACGCTCCGCAAAGATGGCGCACACTATCATGCCCGAACAAATCATCGCCTCATTATCGCGAACTCGGTCATTGTCGCGATCGGTCAATCGGAAAATGTCGTGTTACCTGAATGGGCCGACGAACAATGTCGACACGTGTTCGAAAAAGACCAATCGGATGAATCGGATCAAGTGACTGTCGTCGGCGGTGGCATCACAGCACTTCACTATGTCGTGAAGCGTGCCAATCAAGGTCACCGTGTCACCCTTGTGACGAGACGTCCGCTCGAAGTGAGTCAATTTGACGCCGATCGACAGTTCATGGGACCGAAAGGATTAGATGACTTCCATCGTCTAAAACAAGACTGGACGACAAAACGATCATTCATCGCCCGTGAACGAAAACCGGGATTGGCTCCGAACGATCTCGTCTTAAAAGTGAAGCGCCTCATACAGACGAACGCTGTGACGCACATCATCGGAGAAGTCGAGCGGGACAGTGGTTCGCTATTTGTAAACGGTGAACAACTTGCCGGAAAAGAAGTCGTCTGTTGTACGGGAATCAGACCTCATCCTGTGAAAGAGACATTTCTTCAGCCCGTGATCGAACAATTCAACCTACCTCTCACCCCATGTGGCACCCCTGTCCTGAATGAGCATCTTGAATGGACGCCTGGACTTTACTTGACCGGTCCTTACGCCGATTTGATCATCGGCCCGTTCTCAAGAGCCATCTATGGTGGACAAGAGGCCGCTCGTAGAATTCTCCCCCAACTTCTAGCCACACAAAAAAGCGTCTGACCATGATGGTCAGACGCTTACTTGCTTATTCCTCAAATGAGGCATTCGCTTTTTTCACGACTTCCGCAACTGCGCTTCGGTTGAAACGGAGAAGCGATTGATCGCATTTCAAAACGACATGTGTGTCTTCGATTTGATGAACGACGCCGTGTAAACCGCCGATTGTGACAACGCTGTCGCCACGCTCGAGGGCGTTTTGCATCGATTGTACTTCTTTTTGGCGTTTCGTCTGTGGACGAATCAAAAGGAAGTAAAATACGACGAAAATCAAGATCATTGGTAATAACGCAACGAGTGTTTCCATGAGTAACATTCACCCTTTCCTTCAATATCAGGTTCATTATACCGTGAAACTGAAGCATTGTCACACAATGTCCGACACGTTTCTTTAGAAATTCTTCGCATTCGGCTTGTTGTAGCCGTATTCTTCGAAGAACTCTTCTTTGAAATCGAGCAAGCGGTCTTCGCGAATCGCTTGACGAACCTGCTCCATCAACTTCACGAGGAAGTGAAGATTATGTGTCGTACACAAGTGAAGGCCAAACATCTCATCCGCTCGAATCAAGTGGTGGACGTACGCACGCGAGTAGTTCTTACACGTATGGCAGTCACACTTCTCATCGATTGGACCAAAGTCCGTCTTATATTTCGCTTGTTTGATCGTGACGCGACCTTTCGACGTCATGAGCGTTCCGTTTCGTGCGATGCGAGTCGGCAGAACGCAGTCGAACATGTCGATTCCGCGAATCGACCCTTCAATCAACGCATCCGGTGAGCCAACACCCATCAAATAACGTGGTTTGTTCTCTGGCATGAGCGGTGTCGTGAATTCGAGGGCACGATACATGACATCTTTTGGTTCACCGACCGAGAGACCACCGACCGCATATCCTGGGAAATCAAGAGAGACGAGGTCTTGGGCGCTTTGACGACGAAGGTCCTCATATTCTCCACCTTGGATGATGCCGAAGAGCGCTTGGTCTTCTGGACGTTCATGTGCCTCGAGGCAACGTTCCGCCCAACGGCTCGTCCGCTCGACCGACTTCTTCATGTATTCATGCGTCGCCGGATAAGGCGGACACTCATCGAACGCCATCATGATGTCCGACCCGAGCGCGTTTTGAATCTCCATCGCCTTTTCCGGTGACAAGAACAACTTGTCGCCGTTCAAATGGTTACGGAAATGAACGCCTTCCTCTTGGATATTTCGGAGGTCGGCAAGTGAGAACACTTGGAATCCACCCGAGTCCGTGAGGATTGCCCCGTCCCAGTTCATGAACTTATGAAGTCCACCGGCTTGTTTGATGACCTCATGTCCTGGACGAACCCAAAGGTGATACGTGTTCGACAAGATGATGTTCGCACCCATCGCCTTGACCTGTTCAGGTGCCATCGTTTTGACGCTCGCTTGCGTCCCGACCGGCATGAAGACCGGTGTCTCGAACGACCCGTGCGGCGTATGGACGATTCCGTGCCGCGCTCCGGTCTGTTTGCATGTGTGGATGTGTTCGTATGTGACTGCATGTTTTGTCATTTTGTTACTTCCTTCCTCGTGATGAGCATCGCGTCTCCAAAGCTGAAGAAGCGGTATCGTTCTGCGACCGCAGTCCGATAAGCGTGTAAGATGATGTCGCGCGTCGCGAATGCCGAGACGAGCATGACGAGCGTTGATTTAGGGAGATGGAAGTTCGTGATCAATCCATCGATTGCCTTTAACTCAACACCAGGGTAAATAAAGATATCCGTCCAGCCCGATGACTCGACGAAGTCCCCGTGATCTCGCATGATCGTCTCAAGCGTGCGCGTCGATGTCGTCCCGACCGCAAAGATGCGACCGCCATTCGCTCGAATCTCCCGAAGCGCAGCTGCCGATTCAGCCGACAACTCGAAATATTCACTATGCATCGTATGTTCCTCGATAGAATCAGCCGTCACCGGACGGAACGTCCCGAGGCCGACGTGAAGTGTGAGCGGGATCAACCGGACACCTTTCGCTTTGGCCGCTTCAAGCAGTTCCTCAGTGAAATGAAGACCGGCTGTCGGAGCGGCCGCACTGCCTCGTTCACGGGCATAGACCGTCTGATAACGGTCTTGGTCATCGAGTTGTTCGCGAATATACGGCGGGAGCGGCATCGTTCCAAGCTCGTCTAAAATCTCATAGAAGATGCCGTCGTAGTCAAACTTGAAACGACGTCCACCTTCTGGGAGCTCCTCGACGCATTCTGCGCGGAGAAGGCCGTCCCCGAACTCAACGATGGAGCCGACACGAACTTTTTTCGCCGGTTTGACGAGTGCTTCCCATACATCATCTTCCGTCTGCTTCAACAAGAGCAGTTCGACTTTCCCGCCTGTTTCTTGCTTTGCCCCAAAAAGGCGTGCCGGTAAGACGCGCGAATCGTTGACGACGAGCGCATCCCCCTCGTTCAAATAATCGAGCACGTCACGGAAATGGCGATGCTCGATGTCCCCTGTCTCGCGGTCTAATACGAGCAAGCGTGAGCTTGTCCGATCAAGCAATGGGACTTGCGCAATCAACTCTTCTGGCAATTCAAAATCATAATCGTTTACGTTCAATTGAATGTCTTGCATACCTTACTCCTCTTCCTCTTCATAACCAAAATGCGACTTGGCAAACTGTGTGATCATCCGTCCTCGCGGCGTGCGCTGCAAGAATCCTTGTTGCAATAAATAGGGCTCGTAGACATCCTCAATCGTCTGAGCGTCCTCACCGATGGTCGCAGCGAGCGTCTCAAGCCCGACCGGTCCACCTCCGAACCGCTCCACCATGGCTCTCAGTAACCGATGATCGACTTCATCGAGTCCGAGCGCATCGACGTGTAGCCGGTCGAGCGCATCAGATGCGAGCACTGGATCGATTTCTTTCGTACCAGCCACTTGTGCGAAATCACGGACACGACGCAAGAGACGGTTTGCAACTCGTGGCGTCCCTCGTGAGCGTTTCGCAATCGCACCGCTCGCCTCCGGTGAAATCGAGAGACGGAACAACTGGGCCGTCCGGCTGACGATGGCCGCTAACTCATGTGTTTCGTAATATTCGAGCTTCAACGTGACGCCGAAACGGTCACGTAAAGGCGCCGACAACATCCCGGCCCGTGTCGTCGCCCCGACAAGCGTAAACGGTGGTAGGTCGATGCGGACGCTACGAGCCATCTCCCCTTGCCCATAGACGATGTCGAGACAGTAGTCTTCCATCGCCGGATAGAGGATCTCTTCAATCGTCCGGCTTAAACGATGAATCTCGTCGATGAACAAGACGTCTCCCGGCTCGAGTGTCGAGAGGATTGCGGCCAAATCACCCGGTCGTTCAATTGCCGGTCCTGCTGTCGTCTTAATTCCGACGCCCATCTCGTTGGCGATGATTTGGGCGAGCGTCGTCTTCCCGAGTCCCGGGGGACCGTATAAGAGCACGTGGTCGAGCGTCTCACTACGAAGTTTAGCAGCCTGAATGAAGACCGACAAATTGCCTTTCGCCTTTTCTTGCCCGATATATTGCTCGAAGCGCTGCGGACGTAAGCTCCACTCTTCAGAGTCTTCATATTGCTGATGAGATTGTGACAACAATCGTTCGTCCATAGCTTCCTCCTTATTTCAGTAACAGCTGTAGCGCGCGTTTTATGTACGCGTCGGTCGTCAATATTTCTCCGCTCAATGCTTTGCGGACTTTTAGGATTTCCCGTTCAGAGTAGCCGAGCGCGACGAGCGCCTCACACGCCTCATCGAGTTCAGATGCACCTTGGGCGAACAACCCTTCGTTCGGCACGTAATCCGGTGCGAGCTCGGATAACTTCCCTTTCAAGTCGAGCGCCATCTGTTTGGCCGTCTTCTTGCCGACTCCCGGGAACTTCGTCAAATACTTCTCGTTCTCGGTTTCAATCGCATCGATCAACGCGTCGATATCGCCGGACGCGACGATGGCAAGCGCACCTTTTGGTCCAATCCCGCTCACGCTGAGGAGTTTATTGAACAGCTCACGCTCGCGACGTGACCGGAAACCGTATAATGTCTGTTGGTCTTCACGCACATAATGATGCGTAAACACGATTACATGTTCGTCTTGTTCACGATAAAAAAACGGGTTAGGCACATGTACTTTGTAGCCGACGCCCGAGACATCTAACGTTATATATTCCGCACACACATAGGCGACGGGTCCTTTTACGAATTCAATCACGATGTACTCTCCTTTTTGGTCGGAAAAACTGCATTTATTGTACCATAATGGGCGACACGAAAAAAGGACAGGCGTTTACCTGTCCTGAAGCGATTACCGTGCAAGCATTCGTTCAAGTGCACGTTTCGACCACTCTGTCGTCTTATGATCGACGCGAATGACGTTCACAGGGTCCGTCTCGAGTGACTCGAGCGCCCAGAGAAGATGTGGCATGTCGATTCGATTCATCGTGAGGCACGGACACATGAATGGGTTCAACGAGACGATATCAAGATGTGGGTACGTTGCCGCCAACCGGTTGACGAGGTTCATCTCCGTTCCGACCGCCCACTTCGTCCCAGGTGCACTCGCATCAATCTTGTCGATGATATATGACGTCGATCCCGCCTCGTCTGCCGCTTGGACGACGTCAAACGTACACTCCGGATGGACGATGATGCGACGATCCGGCTCACGGTCACGGAACGCCTGAATTTGCGATACCGTGAACTTCTCATGGACAGAACAGTGTCCCTTCCATAAGATGACTTTCACTTGATCGTCTTCGCCTTCTGAGACCAATTCTTCACGGAGCGGATCCCAAACAGCCATCGCCTCGAGCGGAATGCCGAGGTCGAACGCCGTGTTCCGCCCGAGATGCTGATCGGGAAGGAACAAGATGCGTTCACCTGCCTCAAGCGCCCACCGGACGATTTCATGGGCGTTCGACGATGTGACGGTCGCCCCACCGTGACGACCAACGAACGCTTTGATGGCCGCTGTTGAATTGACGTATGTAATCGGGATGATGTCCTCTCCAAATCGTTCCGTCAGTTCTTCCCAAGCAATCTCCGTCTGATCGATATCGGCCATGTCTGCCATCGAACAGCCGGCACGCATATCAGGTAAGACGACGATCTGGTCGTCCCGTGTCAACATGTCTGCCGTCTCTGCCATGAAGTGGACACCACAAAAGACGATGAATTCGGCTTCGCTCATCTGTTCTGCGAGTCGTGCGAGCTGGAGCGAATCTCCTGTCGCGTCCGCGAATTGAACGACCTCGTCTTTTTGATAATGATGGGCTGGTAAAAAGAGACGAGTCCCGAGCCGGTCTTTGACCGCCTGAATCCGAGTCTCCATCTCCTCCACTGACAGGTTAGCGTACGTCGGTGGAAGTGTTCCGAGTAGTTGCATCTTTCATTCCTCCTTGTAAATTCAAACTGCAATCAAGCGCGCGGACCGAATGAGTCAATTGACCGAGCGAGATGACATCGATGCGAATGCCTCGATAATCGTCAATCGTGTCGAGCGTGATTCCACCAGACACTTCAATTTTGATGTGCGTCGGTATATGACGGACCCAGTCCCTCAATTCATCTGGCGTCCGATTATCAAGCATCACGATGTCCGGATCGGCTTGAACCGCCTCCATCAGATGTTCGAACGACTCGATTTCGATTTCAATCGGGGTCGTATGACCGACACGCTCACGCGCGACTTGAATCGCGTTCGTTACACCACCCAGTGCGACGATATGATTGTCTTTGATCATGACGGCGTCATCGAGTCTTAGACGGTGATTGTACCCCCCACCGACACGTACGGCGTACTTCTCAATCATCCGAAGTCCCGGAGTCGTCTTCCGTGTATCGGTCACGTGTATCGAGTCATCATCTAGCGCATCGATGCACTGCTTTGTCATCGTCGCGACTCCACTCGCATGTTGGATGACATTCAACAGCACACGCTCCGTCTCTAAAATTGCGCGTGTCTTTCCTCTCAAGACGACGAGCTCGTCTCCAGGGGTCACCGCTCTCCCGTCTTCTTGGCAAAAGACCAATTCAAGCCGCTGCATAGTTGTCAGCTCTTCTACGATTGGCTTCCCACAGAAAATGCCTTGTTCTTTGGCAACAATCGTTGCGATCGACTCGTCCTGTGCATCAATCAGCGCACTCGATAAGTCCCCATAACCGATATCTTCAATCAAGAACTGACGTAGCTGTTCGCGTAGGTATATCGTGTTCATCATACCGCTCCATTTCGAGGATGCTTTGCGCGAGAAGACGCGCCGCATCGAGTTGTAAAGTTTGTTCACTTAATTGTCTTGTCACGTGTTTCGTCATGGTCAACGTTTGGGTATTTTGTAAGAAACCTTTCAATTCATCAAGACTTGGTGAAATCGTCAACCATTTTCCAATTTGAGCACGGAACACTTGAAACGCCAAAGGTGAGATGTCGTACACCAGCGTCTCCTTCGTCACCATAGCCGCCCTATTCAAACGCACCGCCCGCGCGACTCGTTTTCCAAATACCCAACATTCTAAAAGTGAGTTCGAGGCTAAACGATTCGTCCCATGTATGCCCGCATCCGCCACTTCACCGACGGCATATAATCCGTCAACGCCTGTCCGTCCCATATCATCCACTTCGATTCCACCCATATGAAAATGGAGACCTGGACGTACCGGAATGCGGCGAGGATCAATCCTAAGTTTGTCACATGTCAAAGCAAGTTTTGGAAACCGTTCACGAAGCCGTGTCACGTTTGTCGTATCGAGATAGACCGTTCCCATCCGTTCTGTCAGTACCCGTGCCACGTCATCTCGAGGCGCGAGACTCCCGAGCGGATGATGCGCCATCACGTGATTCCCTTCGTCATCAACGAGCGTCGCTCCGGCTCCCCGGAGCGCTTCGGTCACGAGGTGAGGCGTTTCGGTCGCCAGTAAGGTGGGGTGAAATTGGATCCGCTGTAAATGTGTCAGCTTGGCCCCACATCGATTTGCCAGAACGAGACCATCACCGGTCACGGTACGCGCGTTTGAAGTCCAATCGATCAGCCCACCGATGCCACCTGTCGCCAATACGACAGCGCCGGCTTCAATTCGAATGGGCACTTCATCACGAAACGCCATCGCGCCGACGACTTTCCCGTCTTTCGTAATGAGATCGTGCACGAGCACCCGTTCCAATACGTTCACGTTATCAGGCATCGACTGACGCAATTTCCTCATGACATGACGTCCCGTCTCGTCGCCACCGACATGAAAGATCCGATTCAATCGGTGTGCGCCTTCTCGTCCGAGGGCATAACCGCCCTCTTCATGATCGAACCGGACACCGAATCGTTCCATTTCTTCAATCGCTTGACGCCCTTCTTCTACGAGAATGTCGACGCGCTCAGCGCACGATGTGTTTTTAGAAGCGAGCATTGTGTCTTCTTTATGGGCCGTACTCGATTTCTCAAGATACGCGCTCGCAATCCCGCCTTGGGCCAAATCGGAGTTGCTCTCTGTCATCTCACCTTTTGAGACGAGAAGAATGGAGAATGATTTTGATAGATGCAAAGCCGTTGCGACGGCGGCAAGTCCCGTTCCGATAATCAAAATGTCAGTTTTCTCTATGTGTAAAGACACTTGTACATCACCTGTTTTTCATATGTAATGTTGACTTGTAAACTAGTTTCGCATAATTTTGTGTAGAAGACAACATGAGAAAAGGGGAGTCCATGATGAACCGCTACTTCGACTACGCCGCTACACACCCGATGACGCATGCAGCATTAGACCATTACGTGGCGATGGCCAAAAACGTTTATGGGAACCCATCATCACTCCATACCCAAGGTTATATGGCAGAAGATTATTTGACAGAAGCAAGACGCTTGATCAAACAGGCGCTCGGTCTTGATATGTTACGAGGAAAATTATTATTCACTGGGAGTGGATCGGAGAGCAATTACATCGCACTGACAAGTTTACGTAAACGGATGAAGGGCAAAGAGGTGATCACGTCTTGGCATGAACATGATTCGGTCGCCCTCTTACTTGAAGAGTGGGAACGGGAAGGAATAATCGTTCATCGGTTGAAACTGAAGGATGGAAAGTTTGATTTAGATGCATTCACACACCTACTCGACCGTGACATCGGGCTCGTCACGCTCCAGCATGTCAATTCCGACACAGGCTGGGTGTTACCGCTCCACCACATCCAATGCCTCTTGAAATATAAGAAAATCCTCTTCCATGTGGACGGGGTCCAGGCACTCGGGAAAATCCCGATTTCTGTCGAAGGCATTGATGCCTATTCGTTCAGTGCTCACAAAGTAGGTGGACCGAAAGGAGTCGGCGCCCTCTACATGGAACGTCTGATTCCTCCCCCATACTATCCGGGGCATCATCAATACGGGATTCGTCCCGGAACGATTGACGTTCCTGGAATCAGTGCCTTTGCAAAAGCACTCGGAGAACGTCAGGAACAATTGACACGTTTTCAGAGAAATTTCATGGCGTTTCGTGCTATCTTGAAAGAGAAGACGTCAGCGCATGTCCATTGGCTCGAGTTTGATGAACAAAGTCCCGCCATTTTCTCCTTCGTCTCCCATCAACGCGACGGACAATGGTGGATGACCGAGCTCGACGATCTCGGGTTCCAAGTATCGGCTGGGTCGGCATGTCGAGCAGGTCAAAATGGACCAAATCGCATGCTCGAAGCACTCGGATATGAGACGAGCGCCTGTCATGGACTCGTCCGCATTTCCTTCGGCGCGCAAACGACCGCCGAAGACACATCGGCCCTCGCCGATGCCATCGTCATTTTAGCAAGGAGAGTCGAACATCATGAACAAACGTTTAGTCGGTGAAGAACGCCGTCGCACACTATTACAATTGATTGAATCGAGCAATGAGCCAATCACAGGATCTGAACTGGCAAGACATGTATCCGTCAGTCGTCAGGTCATCGTCCAAGACCTATCGTTGCTAAAAGCGAAAGGCCATCAAATCGTCGCGACCGCTCGTGGGTATGTCTACTTGCATGGAGACCTCACCCCCTCCACCTATTCGAAAAAGGTAGCCTGTCGTCATACGGCAGAAGAGATGGAGACGGAGATGAACGCCATCGTCGATGAAGGGGTCACCATCAAAGACGTCATCATCGACCATCCTGTATACGGGTCTATCACGGGACAACTCATGGTGAAGAGTCGCCGCGACGTCCGCGCCTTCCTCGAGCGAGTGAAGACGCATGGGGCTTCCCCGCTCTCCCAGTTGACGGGTGGCTTCCATATCCATACGCTCGAATCAGACCATAAAGAGGCAATCGATGCTGCGGTGAAAGAATTGGACCGCCTCGGGATTCTCGTCTCCGAATTAGATTGAAGAGACGTCACGAATATGTGACATCTCTTCTTTTTCTTTTCAGTCATGTCCGTTATACTGATGGATGGAACATCTTTCCTGAAATCATTTGAAAGGAGGGCTAAGTCTTGAACGTCCTCGAGCATCTACTCGCCGTCTGTGGGGTCTTCAGCATTCCCATCGGTATCTTGGTCCAATTCATCCCGAACGAACTCGTTCTCGCATACGGAGGCTTCCTCGTCGACTCGCATGACGCGCCCTTCTTCCTGACGTTCCTACTGGCGTGGGTCTCCTTCACGCTCAGCCAAATCGGTCTGTACTGGATCGGTCGATATGGTGGGCGTCCCGTCGCGCTCAAACTGTATCGGTATTTTCGAATTCGGCAAGACAAGCAACTCCGGGCCGAGCGCTGGTTTGAGAAATACGGTGCATGGATCGTCTGTCTCAGCCTGTTTTGGCGTCAATTATTCGCCGTGAGCGCCGGGGTGATGCGTCTATCGTTCCGTAAGTTTTTGTTGGTGACGACCTTGATTTTTGCCGTCTGGTCATTCCTTTTCATCCATGTCGGGATGATGCTTGGTAGCAACTGGCGCATGATCGGCCACTTCATGGACGATGTCATCCCTTTCTTGGCTCTTGCTGTCGGGATTATCCTCGTCGTTCGACATGTTCGTCAGCAACCAAAACGTGTGAAAGAATCAGCTTAACTGAAGCTGATTCTTTTTTGTTGGAAAGGGAAACGCTAATATCTGTCGAATAAGAACCATGTAAGCGAATCGCGGTCATATATATAGGACACCGCACAACGAAAAAGGAGGAATCATCATGTTCCATCGCCGTAAAACGTATACGATTCGACCTGAACGCCTGCAAGAATTCACCGACTTTTTCCATACATACATTTATCCGATCCAGGCGTCGCATGGCGCCCGCCTCGTCGGACGCTGGGTGACCGAAGACAAGTCCGAGGTCATGGCATTATGGGAATACCGGGACCGTGAACATTATGAGCAAGTCGAACGGGACTATCGGGGCAGCGCCTTACGACGGGAAGCGATGAAGAAGCGGGCCCGACTAGGCAAAGATTTGTATATCAAGTCGAGTGAAGAATTCATGATGCCGACCGGTCACTATACGCCACCCCGCACCATCGTTTCTGTGACGGCGTACATTACGAACGAAGCAGGCGAAGTTCTCCTCGTCAAAAATATGCATCGGAACGATTCGTTTGAAATGCCTGGCGGCCAAGTGGAAGAACATGAGTCCATCGTGGATGCCATCCATCGTGAAGTACGCGAAGAGACCGGTGCGGAAATCAAAGTAGAAGGGATCACCGGGATTTATCAAAACGTGTCGTCCCGCGTCCTCTGTGTCACCTTCCGCGCCACTTATGTATCAGGTGACCTCAAACCGCAGGCTGGCGAGACACAGGAAGTTGGATTCTATAAAGTTGACGCAAGAAACGTCGGCGACTACATCAAACGAGAGCATTTCCAGATGCGCTTCCTCGATGCGATGGACCCGACCTACATGCCTTACGCCATTTATAAAGTACGTCCATATGAACTGATTGAGCGCATTGAACGCCAATCCGTATGACGCAAACAGGGATGATCCGCTATATGCGAATCATCCCTGTTCTTTATGCTTCTTGCATATCTTCTTGCTGAGATTGTCCAGTCTCCACTAACAGTTTCCGGACACGGCGTTTCTCCACATGGAGAACGGTGAACGTCATGTCTTGATACGTGACTTGTGCACCTTTCTCCGGGATGTCACCGAGCAATTCAACGAACCAACCGCCCATCGTGTTGGAATCGACGTCTGGTTCTGCAATCCCCATCTCTTCCGCGAATTCATCAACGTTCATGTCAGCCATACACTCATAGACCCCTTCACGGAGACGTCTGAGATAGACGACGGATTCGTCGTGCTCATCCCAGATGTCGCCGACGAGTTCTTCAAGCATGTCTTCTAACGTGATGAGACCCGCCGTGCCCCCGAATTCATCGAGGACGACAGCCATGTGAGATTGTTTCTGCTGGAGAATCGGAAGTAGTTCAATCAATTTCGTCTGCGGTGACACGTACGTGAGCGGTCGGATGAGCGAACGGACATCCGTCACTTCATCCTTCATCATCGAACGCAAGAAGTCACGTTCCGACAAGACACCGATGACGTTGTCGATCGAGTCTTTGTAGACCGGTAAACGCGAATGTCCACCACTGAAAATCGTGTCTTTGATTTCATCGAGCGAATCGTCGATGTCGACGGCCAGAATATCGATTCGTGGCGTCAGCACATCATCGACCGTAATATCGTTGAAGGCAAAGGCGCTATGGACGAGCTCTGCTTCCGTCTCTCCGAGCACACCTTCCTCTTCTCCCATATCGACGAGCACTTTCAACTCTTCTTCGGTGACGGATGGCTCCTTGTCTTTCATCCCGATCATCCGCAGCGTCAACTTCTTCAAGCCGGTGAAAATCATCGTCACCGGTTTGAGGACTTTGACGAGGAACACAAGGATTCCACTGATGAGAAGCGAATACTTCTCCGCAAACTCTTTCGCGAGCGATTTCGGTAAAATCTCACCGAAAATCAAGATGATGACCGTCGTCGCGAACGTTGACACGAGAAGACCGGTTCCCCCACTGAAAATAGATGTGGCGATGGCAGTCGACACCGTCGCCGAACCGATGTTGACGATGTTGTTCCCGACGAGAATCGTCGAGAGGGTATCATCAAAACGGTCGACGAGACTGAGGACACGTTTTGCGGCTTTGTCACCATCTTCCGCCATCCGAATCATCCGGACCCGGTTCACACTCGAGAGCGCCGTTTCTGCTGATGAGAAAAACGCTGACAACATGACGAGAACTACATATAGAATTAAACTTGACGAGGGCACAGGGTCCACGTTAGCTTCACACTCCGTTTCTTCTTAACAAATAATTTTTTTATTCCACAAACTCGAATTCGAAGTCGAGGATTGCCACGACACTACCGTCCTCGGCACCCAACTTACGAAGATCGTCATCGACGCCCATTTGACGCATTTGACGAGCAAATCGTTTGATTGACTCATCATGGTCAAAGTTCGTCATCTTGAAGAGCTTCTCGATACGAGGGCCCGTGATCACGAAGCGATCGTATTCATCGATGTGGATTTGATAGCCTTTCTCTTCCTTCTCATAACGATACACGACACGAGGCGTCGCTGTCTTCTCTTCGAGCTCATCGAGTGGGAATTCTGGTGTCGTATCGACAAAGTTAGCCACTTCAATCAACAAGTTACGAAGACCGTCTTGAGCGAGTGCTGAGATCGGGAAGACTTTGACATCGTCCCCTACCTTCTTCTTGAACTCTTCAAGATGTTCCGCTGCGTCCGGCATATCCATTTTGTTCGCCACGACGACTTGTGGACGCTCGAGGAGACGTAAGTTGTACGACTCGAGCTCACGGTTGATCGTCGTGTAGTCTTCGAACGGGTCGCGCCCTTCCATACCACTCATATCGATCATGTGAACGATAACTTTCGTCCGTTCGATATGGCGAAGGAACTGGTGACCGAGACCGACGCCCTGGCTCGCCCCTTCGATGAGACCTGGAAGGTCGGCCATGACGAAACTACGGTCGTCCGCTGTCTTGACGACACCGAGGTTCGGTGTGATCGTCGTGAAGTGGTACGCACCGATTTTCGGGCGTGCCGACGAGACGACAGAGAGAAGCGTTGACTTCCCGACAGACGGGAATCCGACGAGACCGACGTCTGCGAGGAGTTTCAACTCGAGACGCAACTCACGTTCTTGACCTGGTTCCCCGTTCTCCGCGATTTCCGGAGCCGGGTTGGCAGGCGTCGCAAAACGACAGTTCCCGCGACCACCACGACCGCCTTTGGCGATCGTCGCTTGTTGGCCGTGCTCGGTCAAGTCCGCGATGACGGTATCCGTTTCGGCATCGAACACGATCGTGCCAGGTGGGACCTTGACGATGAGCGGTTTCGCTTTACGTCCGTGCATCCCTTTTGACATCCCTTTTTCGCCATCATGGGCGATAAACTTCTTCGAATAGCGGAAATCAACGAGCGTCCGCAATCCTTCCTCTACTTCAAAGATGACGTCCCCACCGTGACCACCGTCACCACCTGCAGGACCACCGTCTGGAACGTATTTCTCGCGACGGAAAGCGACCATCCCTTTTCCGCCGTCTCCAGCTTTTACAAAAATATTAACCTGATCGACAAACATTTATTTCCCCTCCTTTATGTGAAACGTAGTGGTATCTACGTTCTGTTCGTACACATCGGCTGATGCCTTCACATCGTCCGGGACAGCGCCCGTGACGCGAACCATCAGTCCGTCCGTGAACGTCACATGAATCGGCCCATCCGTGTTGTCTAACAAGCGGACAAGCATCTCTGCCACTCGCGCGTCATCGATGGCGAGTTGGTCGGTTGAAATCGTATACGTCATCCGTCCCTCCCAATTCGCTTGAATCACGACTAGGCTCGTCTGTGGCACGTTCAAACGAACGAGCGCACTCTCTTCGTCGGCCTGTTTCCGATAGCGTTCGTAAAGTTCCTCGAGCTTAGTCGGATCGAGAGCCACATAGAGCGAGATCAATTGAAGCCGATTCATCCATTCGTGACGGACGGTCGATAAGAGCTCGAGTGTCTGTTCTGAATCCATTTGATCCTCTCCTAGAAAAAAAGACTCTAACCAAATAAGTGGCTAGAGTCTTCTGCGTCGTTCAACTTACGCGACTGGGTAAACGCTCACTTGTTTCTTGTCGCGACCAAGACGCTCATAGCGTACTACGCCGTCAACTTTCGCAAACAAAGTGTCGTCGCCACCACGGCCAACGTTTTCACCTGGGTGAATCTTTGTACCGCGTTGGCGGTAAAGGATTGATCCAGCTGAAACTGTTTGTCCGTCAGCGCGTTTTGCACCGAGACGTTTCGAAATTGAGTCACGACCGTTTTTAGTCGAACCAACTCCCTTTTTCGAAGCGAAGAACTGAAGGTTCAATTGTAACATGAGGTCCACCTCCTATTGTTCAATTTGGATATATTCACCGTAGCTTTGGGCGATCGTGTCTAACTGCACGAGCATCCCTTCTAATAACAGTTGGGTGCGTTCCATATCCTGCGGTGATAAGTCAGGATACGTCTCGACATAAAAGTAACCACCCTCTGTTTGATCTGCCATTTCTACAAGAAGCGATTGACCCGCAAGCGTTTCGACGGCGTTATAGGCACCAAAGATGATGGCTGAAACACCGGCGCACACCAAGTCAGAACCAGGTTCTGCAAAATTGGCATGACCAGTCACTTCGACGGAGCGAATCGAATTCGCCTCGTCTCGTCTTACCTTGACCCGAATCATAGCTTACGCTTCGATTTTCTCGATGCGAACTTTCGTGTAAGGCTGACGGTGACCTTGCTTACGACGGTAGTTTTTCTTAGCTTTCATTTTGAAGACAGTGATCTTCTTAGCGCGGCCGTGTTTTACCACAGTACCGACAACTTTAGCGCCTTCTACGAGTGGAGCGCCGACTTTAACATCGTCACCACCAACGAAAAGAACCTCACCGAATTCTACAGTACCTTCGACATCAGCATCGAGTTTTTCGATGTAGATCTCTTGACCTGCTTCAACTTTGATTTGCTTACCACCTGTTTTGATGATTGCGTACATATACGTGCACCTCCTTGTTAAACTCAGACTCGCCATCCTGGGCAGGGCAAAAACCTTTAAAAACCCGTTCTGTGCGGTTGTAGCCATTTGGGTGCTTCCAAACGAACTAACGTTATAGATAATACCATTCTCAATTAATCATTGTCAACGACGAGATAAGAAATTCTGACATTCTTCGGACGTCCCATAAAAGACGAACTCCGGCTCCCCTTCGACGAGGTGCACCTCAATGTCAAATCCGTGCCAGGAAGCGTCATGCCACTTATTAGGGAGTGAGAGCACGACCGCTTCGTATTGATCATTCAAATCAAGGAGCGACCGTTCAAACTGTGAGAAGATGGCCAATTTTGAAGGCTTGCCGGCATGAAACATCCGGTCTTGAATCGAGCGCCCGGTCCGTTCCCGCGACAGCTCGAACAGCCCCATCCGTGTGAACCCGTACACTTCGACACGTCGTGGGTCACGCGCCCCGAGTTCTTTCATCTTTTTAAGGAGACGGGTCTGTCCTTCCTTTGAACCACGTAAGAAATCGATGATGACCATGCCGCCGATATTTCGCAGACGCAACTGCTCCATGATCGAATAGAGCGCGGCTTCATTGATGGTATCGGCCGCACGCCCCTTGTCTTTGACGGCGACATTTTTGCCACTATTCACGTCGATGACGGTCATCGTCTCGACTTGTTCGATCAAGACGAACGCCCCACCATCCAACCAGACGGCACGACTCTCCAGTTTCTCGATGGCTCCATCGAGACGTTTCGCTTCAGGCATCCGCCCTTTTCCGATATGACGTTTCACCGGGACATCCAATCGTTCGAGTCGCGTTTGCCCTTCTTTGTCATTCAACAGCACGGACTCGACTGCATGACGTCTCACGAATTGTTCGCATAGTAGCTCGTCTTGCCCGAACCTTTGCTCGATCACTATGGTCGAACGGTTACGCAATCGATTCAGTTCTTCCTGTAACGCTTCCGGGGCCACTTGTCCGGCTTCCGTCCGAAATAAGACCCCTTCCTCTTCCGTTAAGTCGAGCGCCTTTGAGAGGCGGTCCTGCGTGACGAGGTCGAGTTTCCGGCTGAACAGTTGACGACGTCCAAATGGGAAATACACAAGATATCGTCCACCGAATCGAATGTTCTCTGTCACTTTATGATGCTTGCCGTTGATTCCTTCTTTTGTCACTTGGACGAGTCGCTTTTCTCCGACGACTGCCGCTTGCCCGATGGCGGGCACTTCCGGATACGAGGCGAGC